>JANMMV010000397.1:0-3641 GCA_031373565.1 Saprospiraceae bacterium | reverse complement strand
AGATTGTTTTAAGTATGACAAAGGTCGGCAGATTTGGACTAGAGACTGTTACAAAATATAACAATAATATTATCTAATTCGCACTTCGTAGGGCATTTCATTATTGCGCTACTACTTTATTATAAGACAAGACGCCATTTTCAAAATCAGAAAAATTTTGCAAAGTTGTGATTGCAATTTGATCGAGTGCTTCCTGGGTAAAAAAGCCTTGATGTGGCGTTATCAGCACATTGTGAAATGACAGTAATCGCTCGATCAAATCATCTTGGATTAGGCTTTCGGACAAGTCTTTAAAAAATATATTTTCTTCTTGCTCATAAACGTCAATACCTAGATAACCCAAATGCCCACTCTTTAAAGCTTTGATCGCATCATCCGTCTTGACCAATCCTCCCCTACTTGTATTGATGAGCATTGCACCTTTTTTCATTTTTGAAAACGCCGCACTATCACAAATGTACTTCGTCTCAGGTGTTAGTGGACAATGTAAAGAAACAATATCAGAATGCTGTAAGACTTCATCAAACGACCTGTATTCAACCCCTCTTGTTCTCAACTCGTAAGTTTCTTTGACATCGTACGCAATGACCTTACATCCAAAACCAAGCATAATATGACAAAAAGACGTACCTATCTTGCCAGTGCCAATCACACCCACCGTTTTGCCATAAAGATTAAAACCCATTAAGTTTTCTAACGAAAAATTTCCTTCTCGTACTCGGTTATACGTTTTATGTGTTTTCCTATTTAAAGTCAAAATAAGGGCAACTGCATGTTCCGCCACAGCTTGCGGGGAATAAGCGGGAACGCGCAAAACAGTAATGTCATGTTCGGTTGCTGATTTTATATCTACATTATTATAACCAGCACAACGCAAATCAATAAGTCGGATGCCAATTTCAGACAATTTAATGATGGTTTGTCTATCTATTTTATCACCGACGAACACACATACGGCTTCAAATCCAATCGCCAAATTGGTAGTATTGGCATCAAGAGCAGCATCAAAATATACTAATTCGTGCTGGCCTTTATTAAATTTTTCTAAATAAGCACGTTCGTAAGGCTTTGTGCTAAATATCGCTACTTTCATAAATGTGTATTTGTTTTTATCAATCTGTTTTATTACAATGCTTAATGAATTATTCTCCTTTCGCCCTTTGCCATCGCACTTTGGCTATTAATAAATCATACGTATTATTTAACATATTATTGTCCGCATCTGACAGGGATTTTTCAGTTTCTAAAAAATCACTGTAAAGCAAGCTACCCAGTAAGTACTTTTGCTGACTTACTTTGAAAATCTGGTCTGCTAGACGATAATTTTCTTGGGCAAACGCTACATTTAACTGGGCATTGATGAGTACCGTCTTAGCATTTTGCAATTCATACAAGACTTCAGCTCTTTCGTTGTCCCTATCATTGAATCCAATTTCTTGACGAATTTTGTATTCTGATTTTTCTAAAGTGGTCTTATGTTGGTCGAGAATAGGAATGGCTAACTTCAATCCCACATAGTTGAAAGGCGACCATGTATCATTTTCAAAAACATTGAACCCATCATTCTGATACAGAAGGGAATAATTAGCATATGCGGTCAAGGTCGGTTGCCTACCTGATGCCGCCTTGTCGTATCGAAGCTGGTTTAAGTCATTGATGATCCTATTTTGTTTGATTTCTGATCGAGTATCAACACTGCTCTGAAAGTCTAGTTCCGGATCAATAGAAATTTCTTTGGCTTGTAGGCTATCAGTGAGCTCTGTGGCATCCATAGGGCTCATGTTCATATTCTTAAATAAATTAAGTAGAGCTAGCGCTACATTTTGCTCCGCTCTCTTTAGATTAATGGCCACGTTCTGATAGTCTAATTCCGCCTTTGATACGTCGTTCTCTTGTATCGTTCCTAATGCAAATATACCTTTACTGAGATCTACGTAAATTTTGGCACGCGCTACACTTTTTTCCAAAATAGCGATTTCTGCTTCCCTAAACAACACTTCATAATACGCTTCAGCGATATTTAGTTTTATCTGCATAGTTGTCTGGTTCGCCACTTCCTTCTCCAATAAAACTGTCTTCTCTGCCATTTTAATATCATGCTTCAAAGAAGGTTTATAGATATTTTGGGTCGCTTCAATAGAAATATTTGTATTCACTCTTGTTCCAAAAGCAATGCGTGTCGGCCCACTTACCGTACTACCAAATGCACCTTCGGGCAGCACACTTTCTTGCAGCTGCGTGTTGTATCGCATATTTCCAGACCCATCAATCGTAGGCAGCCACTGATCTTTACTCTTTTTTACTGCGTTCTCAGCAAGTTCAATATTGAGAAATTGTGTTTTTAATTCAAATCGATTTTTGAGCCCAAAATCAATCGCTTCTTGAAGTGAAAGCTTGAAAATCGTTTGCGTATTGCCAACCAAAAAACAAATACTTAAAACCAACGAAATCTTATATTTTAAAGGTATTTTCATTATGCCTATTTTTACATTCTAAATATTTCTACGGGTTCGAGTTTAACTATTTTTCGCATAGCGAAAAGACTGCTGATGATGGAAATGGCTAAGGTGACAAAGATCAAAAAGCCTAATAATAGCGCTGTTATTTGGATGTCAAGCGTACCTTTTGTGACTTGAATAAATGTAAACAACAAGCCATAAGCTATCAAAAAGCCTATGATGGAAAAAATGAGTGCTTGCCACAAAATGATTTTTCTGATCACGGCATTGGTACCGCCTATAGCCTTGATCGTCCCATAATCTTTGATCCGATCTTTGACCGATGAGAACAACGTTAAACCAACGATGGCGAAGCCAGTGATGATCGCAAATAAGACTAATGAACCAAATGAAGCGACGATACCACCACTACTAACAAAGAAATCCAAACTCATTTTAGTAAAATCTGGCCCAGTCCATGCTTTGACATTGGGGATTTCTTTATTGATAGCTGCTACCACTTGTTCAGGAGTGAAATTGCTTTCCCATTCGACTAGAAATGCGGAAGCGACATTGGGCGAAATACCACAAATCTGACGAGCAAGTTGTATGTTCATAAACGAATAAGCCAAGCCCAAGCCCCTGGCGCCTTTGGTTTGTGTTGCTACAAACACAGATGTGCCATTGATTTCAAATCGTTCACCCATGACGACGTTATTCAGTACCGCAGCGTCATACTCATCGGTTGTCACAGCGCCACTTTGCAGTAAATTTGCGACACTGCCATTTGAGACTCTCCAAGGACCGCCCGCAAATGTTTTTGTATCCACACCAATGATACTCAATGCTCCCTTTGTACCATCACTAAACTTGGCACTGCCTGCGGCGACAACTAGGGGGCTGACTCTTTTTACACCCTTTACCGTCATCAATTCTCGGGCAATTCGCATATCAATAGGCGCTAATTCAGATACTTGTTTTGTTTTGTCATTAGCTACCCATATGTAATTACTATTCTTCCGTGCCAATGAAATGGTACTTTCCAAGAGACTAACGCCTATGCCGATGTTTTGTCCGATTAGAAAGACGGATAAGATGATGCCGAACAAAATACCGACCGCCTTGGGTTTGTCGTACCATATGAAACGTAATGAGACTTTAAACATGGTATGGCTAATTCAAATTAATTAAACAATCTACTCT
>JANMMV010000373.1:0-1792 GCA_031373565.1 Saprospiraceae bacterium | reverse complement strand
CACGAATCCAGGCAACTATCAAGTGACCATTATACAAGATGATAACGGTTGTGGGAAAACACTAGATTTTACTGTTTATGTCGATATAGATTTGCCTGTCGTCAGTTTTATTACAGATTCGATTTCATGCTTGAAAGATTCGGCACAGATAACGGTTACACCTGACAGACCGATCATGACATATACGTGGAGCGCCGTAGGTTTTTCTTTTTCTAGTGATAAGAAGGACCCAATAGTTAAATTAGCAGGAACCTACATACTTGATGTCATTTCAACAAACGGATGTATCAGCAGAACAGAAATCATTGTTCCTAACTCGATTGATATCCCAAAAGTGTCCATGCAAATCGATAGTTTTAGATGTGGAGTATCTGATACGATCCAACCTATCATATCATTTGTCCAAGATGCATACACGTACGAATGGCAAGGACCAGGCTTGTTGCAGAATAATATCATAAACCCTCAAATAATCGTACCAGGAGAATATAGTGTTACTATTACAAATCCTAGTACTGGTTGTAAATTGACTAAACAATTTAAGGTTTCCGACAATAGAATTTATACCGATGTCATGCTATCTGCGTTGCCGCTTGATTGCAATAAGGATAGTGTGCAAATTCTGCTTGCAAATACAAATATCATAAGTGCTACCTATACGGGACCTGGCATAAACACACCAAACGTACTGATGCCTTTTGTCAATTTAAAAGGCTTGTACACTGGTGTTTTTGTTAACAATAAAAACTGTGTTACTACTAAAACCATCGAGATATTAACAAACGATGAGTTACCCATCATTTCGATAGACTATCAACCTTTTAAATGTGGGGATATTCAAGTAAAAGTCGATGGTAAATCGTCCATTCCTGGGACCATATTTAATTGGCAAACTTCAACGGCAGGAAACCCAAGTGGCTCTTCAATCAACGTGCTCAAAGGAGAGAAAATTATCACTTTGACAGGGCTGGCGCCAAATGGATGTACTAGTACAAGTCAATACACAATGGCGTATGACACATTAGTCACAGCATTGAATATCTTTGATGTAGATCCATTGATATGTAAAGATAGCGTGCGCACACTCATGACCAACTATAGCATAGCGACAGGCACGATTGTCTGGCAACCATCAAATCTCACCGCCAACCAATTGATAATAAATGAGCCTGGGACATACGTAGCCGTTCTTCGTGAGATAAATAATTGTATATCAACTGATACAATTGTTGTCATTGAAGATAAAATTTTTCCAATCTTCAATCCAACATCTACAACCATAAACTGCAAAGATAAAGTATCGAATATCAATCTCAATATATCATCGCCCTATACCAATGTTCGATGGAAATCAACAAATCCAGAAGTATTTCCGGTGAATACAGTTAATTTTTCAACATCTTTTGCAGGTGTTTTCAAATTTGAAGTGGAGAATATAGAAGGGTGTGTCGAAACAGGAGAATTTCAAATATTAGAAGATATTACACCGCCTAAAATCATTACTATCATCAATGACAGTATTGACTGTATCAATCCATCAGCTGAACTTGGCTTTGTATTGAAATCTGGAATAAGAAATGTGATCTGGAATGGCCCTGGCGTAATTGATACAAAAACGGATAGTTTGCTAACCGTCACTGAAGGTGGTCTTTATTATGCGGCGATTGAAGGCGACAACTATTGTCGCAAGGATACTTTTATAGATGTCCCAAAGAATGTAAAAATACCTACCCTTGTGGTGTTTAATGATACATTGACCTGTGACAAAGGAAAGATTACAATTGAAGTTGGC
>JANMMV010000342.1:0-2083 GCA_031373565.1 Saprospiraceae bacterium | reverse complement strand
ACCTGATATCTGACCGATGTTTGTTTCTGCGAGTGCCCACTTGTCGTTTTTGTTATTCGCATCAAATGTAGCCCTTGCGTTAGCAACTTCTGTTGCAAATTCAGGTGAATTGAAGGTAGACTCCACATCTTTGATATCGATATTAGGGAAGAAAACTCTTGCGCCATAACCTGTAAGGTTGAACGAGTTATCAAATTGGAACTTCTCAAAAGCGCCACCTACTGTCAATGTATGATTACCTAAGTAAAAATTAAGATTGTCTTGAATAGAGAATGCATCTTGATTAAGTACATTATTGATCGAGAATGGCTCGTGACCAGCAATAATATAACGCGAACCGTCTTTGCCTATGTTGATGACAGGGAACGGTGCAGAAAATGGATCTCTGCGATCGCGGAAAGCTGACATAGAAGCTTGCAATTTGTTAGAAATTTTATTGCCGAAAGTCGATTTCAACTCTACGATACCCGATTGTAGACCATTATTGATTCGGTAACCTGAATTTTGAAATTGTAACGTCTGTAACGATGGACCACGCGGACCGATCGCAGATGGATGGGCAGGCTTATCTTTAAACGCATCTAGGAAATTATACGATGCGGAAAGTTTATGATTCTTGTGCAAGTTAATATCTAATCTTACAAGTCCTTTGGTATTATTTGCCTTATGGTAAAAGTCACTGATTGCCCCGGTATCGTAGCCAAATTTTGAGCTCAACAAGTCAGAGACTTTCTGCATATCAGATTGTAGAACTCTAGACTCGTTGCCATTAACAACACCCGCTGCTGATGGTAGAAAATACGAACCTAAATCTGACCTGTTTTGGAGTTCCAAGTTAGCAAAAAAGAAAACTTTGTTTTTGATAATAGGCCCACCAACAGCAAAACCGTATTGTGCTGAAGTAAGATCTCCTTTGTTCACTTCAACATCTCTAACTTTGCCGCCTATCATACTTGAAGAGCTAAAAAATCCATAAGCCGTGCCTTCAAAATTGTTAGTACCAGATTTAGTAACTGCATTGACAGCAGCACCAGTAAATCCTGACTGAGACACGTCATATGGTGCAATCGATACTTGAATCTGATCGATCGCATCCAGTGAAATAGGTTGTGCATCTGCTTGCCCACCTACAGTCGCTGCATCCAGACCGAATGGATTGTTGAAAATCGTTCCATTGACTGAGTAATTATTAAACTGATCATTCCGACCACCGAATGAGCCGCCTTCAGCAGCCATAGGATTAAGACGAGTATAATCAGCAGCTGATCTGGAGATAGTAGGAAGATTAGCTATTTGATCACGAGAGATAGAAGTGGAAGCTCCTGTCTTATCTTTATCAAAAAACCCTCCATTTGCGCTGATGACAATATCATCAAGTTGTGTCGTTGCGGTTGATAGGTTGAAATCAAGCGACAGTTTTTGACCCAACGAAAGATATTGGTTTTCACGAACCGACTCTGTGTATCCCAAATATGACACAGTTACAGTATAAGGTCCACCGATTCTCATGTTGGGAATGTTAAAGCGACCATTTTCTAGTGTAGTTGTTCCATAAATAGTGCCGGACGGTTCGTGTACCGCACGAACTTCAGCGGCCATCAGGTCTTCGCTGTTCTCGTCAGTTACTTTGCCCGCGATAGAGGATGTTGTCACTTGTGCATAAGATGCAAAAATGCTAATAAAAAGAAATAAAAAAGTTTGTAAAATACGATTCATAATACACTTGTTTTGGTTAAAAATTAATACTTAATCGATAAAATATGTTGTTGTGTGCGACAAATATACCGATTGAAAATCAAACCTAACTTTTCTATATATATGTAATTTGCATTACATGTGTACAACTCTTAAAATAGGGTTAACATATACTTCATATTGCGAATTCAATGAGTATGTAATGCATTACAAAATATAATAATATATTGTTGATAACTTAATATTGGCGTAATATTAAATAGCGATCTTTGTGTCAAATTTTATCATTATATTTTACATTCATCATGAGAAGAAAAGTTAAATTAGCAGTGATCAGTGATACCCACTTAGGTATCTATGGTTGCCAAGCAGATCTATTGCTCAGTTA
>JANMMV010000314.1:0-2477 GCA_031373565.1 Saprospiraceae bacterium | reverse complement strand
AGTTATTTACAGTTACCGATTCTGTAAATGTTAGTACTAATTCCTTAGTGGGAGTACAATTGTCAGTAGCTACCGGCACGAAAGCAGCAAAGGCATTACATGACATATTCATGACGGCAGTTGTACACGCAATCGTAGGTCTAAGCTCGTCTAGCACATTGATACGCGACCAGCAAGAGTTGACTCCGCCAGTCACCTTACCATACAAGGTCTTCCCTAAGTGACTACAATTGACACTAGGACTCCCAGGAATGGGGGCACCTGTGGGTGTTAGCATCACTTGTACATTAGTAGAACCTGTACAATTGCTCGGTGCTCCACTAGCTAATAATTCTGGGGCTGTAATCACAGCCGTACCATTAGCGCTAAGCGATACATTAATAGATTCTTTGCAGGCACAAGACTGTGACTGAGCAGAATTTGTGATGATCATCATTATTGCAGTCAAGCATACTGTGATCATTGGGGTTAGTCTTGTTAAACAAGTTTTCATGTTGAGATCCATTTGAGTTTTTAAAAAAAATATATTGCAACGCATGAAATCATCCATACGATTTTGCCACTTTATTCACCTGCTGTTGAATATCAGCACATGGAATAGCATAGAGCTATCAAGGGCGATACTAAATAGTAGGTAAAACCACTTTATTTTACTGTTTATTTCATAGCCCCGAATGGCCATGTAGGGAATAACTAGGTAGGGATAGTACCTAATAAAGAACAAATGTAAATAATATGTAATATGTAAGCAACTGTTTTACAATATATTTTTCAAAATTATTTTATTAAATATGTACTTAGCTACTTATCAGTGGCCTGATATAATATTAAAAAAGCGTACTATCTCTAGTTCTCGTATTTTCATTGCTAGATTCGAGTAGAATAATTTACTGCTCCTCTGGATTGTTTTCTCCGAGTTGTAAGCAATGCACAACTGATACCTTCAATGATTAAGTAGATCAATATCAATATTGGTGTTGATTAGTAGAAATATTCCAACCTTTAGCTATAAGATTGGTATTACCAAAGCTAAAACGTATTTTTCAAATTTGCTTAGAGCTTTCTTATCAAACCTTCTTGCGCAGTACTAGCTACCAGCGTGCCGTCAGTACTGTAAATTTTCCCGGTGCAGAACGCGCGGCCACCGTTTGCATTGCTACTTTCCACAACGTATAGCAACCATTCGTCTACTTTGACAGGGCGATGAAACCACATTGCATGATCAAGACTAGCAATCTGCATCGGCGTCGTAAAAAAGGATAGTCCATGTGGAAATAACGCAGTAATCAATAGATTGAAATCAGAAGCATATGCTAGTGCTATTTGGTGGTTGATGGGATTATCCCCCAAAGCACCATTCGTTTTGAACCATGTATGATTGATCGCTGGACGAATCTTAGGATTAAAGGGATCATAATGCTCTACGGGATGGAAAACAAAAGGGCTGTTAGGTGCAAAAATACCACGTGGTTCGATCTTGAACTTAGCAGCAAACTCAGCAAACAACTCCGAAAAAGATGTCAAACTTTCAGGTCGCGCTACATTGGGCATGATAGACTGATGCTCTATGCCAGATTCAGCAATCTGAAAAGACGCCGACAAGATAAATATATCCTTACCGTTTTGACTTGCTACTACTCTCCTAGTATCGAACGATCTACCATCTTTGATAGTCTCTACAGCATATTGTATGTCTAAATCATTGTCTCCAGGATTAATAAAATAAGCATGCATTGAGTGCAAGATCTTACCACTAGTCACAGTTCTGTAGGCAGACGCAACCGCTTGCGCTAATACTTGACCACCATATACTTGTGGGCTACCAATATGGAGATTATGCCCTAGAAATGTATGGTTGTCTATCTCTTTGACATCCAAGATATCTATTAAAGCGGGTAGTTGGCTGTGATTCAAGTTTTAGCTTTTAAGTAATAAAATAAAAATATGGCATTAGAAAAAGCCCTTTTGATTCAAATTGTCTAAAAAACTTAAAGAAAAGACGTATTACTTTTTTGTGGTCTTTAAGTCTTTAACATTAACAATTTCTCCTTTGTCGAATTTGACATGATAGAATTTTACCCCAAAAGTGTCAAAAAGCATCATATCACCTTGCTTTACGCCATTCTCATAATTAACGATCATATCAATTTTTCCATTTTCATGAAATACGGTGTCTCCTAAAATTGACAGATCTTTCTCATAATACTGTACTTCTTTGACCGCACCACTTTGAAAAAATACGATAGTTTTGCCGTGCTGATGACCATCTTTAAACAATTTATATGCTCTAATCTTGCCAGATTGATAATATTCAAACATAGTGTCTTGTCGAAGGCTATCTACATATAAACTAACCCTCCTGAGCTCACCAGTTACAAAATACTCTTTGACAGTATCTACCTTTGATGATGATGAGTCATTTTTTTTAAATTCTACATTTGTTTTTTCTTTACACTGTGTCAGTAACGAAATCATGG
>JANMMV010000271.1:0-2101 GCA_031373565.1 Saprospiraceae bacterium | reverse complement strand
AGGTACTCGTATCGACAATATCGTCAATTGCGAGGGAACGGTCACTTATACTTGGACGGCGAATGATAGATGTAATCGGCCTATTATTCACACACAGGTGATAACCATATTGCCCCCACCTTTAGCTACGCTTACTAATCCTCCTGTCTACAACACACCTATATCATGTGCACAAGCGCAGACTTTTGTTGCTCCTAGTATTTCTTATTCAAACAATAATGTATGTTTGATAAGTGGAACATTGACACCGGTAGTTACACCAAATTTCACTCCTTGCGGTGGCTTCATAAATATTTCATGGTCTGGATTGGATGCATGCAATAGAACGCTTGATTATACTCAAATTATTATTGTAACTCCTGCACCAGCGCCAACAATTACAACTACCTTACCACAGGACATAACCGTCTCTTGCCAAGATCTTAGCGTGTTTGCGATACCGCTCGATTACAGTAATGGTTTAGCTGGTGATTGTCAATTGAGTGGCCAGATTCAGCCAGTATTGACAACTGTAGATAATGTATGTGGTGGTGTCGCTTCTATTTCTTGGACTGGAACCGATATTTGTGGTAATACTTTGATTCATAACCAAATAATAACTGTAAACCCGGCGCCGCCAGCAGCCTTCTTGTCGTTGCCACCTTCCAATATCAACACATCTTGTGGCGTAATACCAGTACAGATACCTAGTCTTGAGTTTAGTAACGGACAAAATAATTTATGCTTGATTTCTGGCCTGGCCGCTGGCTTACAGACTGGCTCCTATGATGCATGCGGAGGACAAATCCAATACACGTGGCAGAATACCGACCAATGCGGGAGATCAATAGTTTTTACGCAAAATCTAAATGTTGCAGCAGCAACTAGCCCTATCGTTTTCTTGGATGAACCTGGTGACATAGATTTGCCATGCGGTGTTAATATTAATCAACCTATAGAGTTAGCCTATACAAACAATTTACTCGGATTCTGCGGTTTTAGTGGTATAGCTACGCCAGTTTCACAAACGTTTCCTAACTATTACCTCAATACATGGTCAGTAACTAATCCTTGCACAAATGCAGAAATCAACTACACACAAAGGGTAAATATTGTCCCACTAGTTAATGTTGCAGCTGCTCCTACGCAGGTATCCATTTGTCAAGGTGAATCCTTTGATCTTAAAAACATTCAAATTACTGATTTTAATTTTAACACAAATCTCACTAAGACTTATCATTCTGGTACGCCAGCTACTGATTTAAATAAGTTAGCAAGTTCGGTTATCACACAAACATCTGGTATTTTAAAGTACTATATAAAAGTTAGCAATCAATTCGGATGTTTTGACGAGGTTGAGATAACTGTTGAAGTTTTAGGTAGTCAAAGCGCAGGGCAAGGGTCTGTGGTGACCGAATGTATTGACGCGTCCAATATCAATCTTTGGTCTTATCTCAGTGGCACATATGCAACCAATGGGTATTGGGTAAACCAAAGTAGCCAAAATATTGACATATCAAACCCAATGTCTGTTTTTGTGGGGAATCTCGTACCCGCGCAAGTGCCCTTTTTGTATATTGTACAGGGACTTAATAATTGTCCAAATGATACGGGAATCGTTTTGATCAACTTCGTACCTCCAGGTTCAGTTATTATCAATGAGGTGAAATGTGCTGCATCTTTGCTTACCTACGATGTAAAATTGACCATCTCAAATGCTTTGATTACGGTAAATGCAGGTAACTTACTTGTAGTTCCAAATGGCCAGTCGACTATTACGAATATTCCAATATCTACTATATTAACAATAGTGATTAATACTCCTGGTACAAATTGCTTAGCAGAAAGTATTGTCATCAACCCACCCAATTGTAATTGCCCTGTTATTCAACCGCCGATAGGCAATGATTTTGCTATTTGCAGAGATGAAAGTTTAACGCTCACGGTTACGGTTGCTGCTGGACTATTTGCAAATTGGTACTTGACAGCAAACGATCCCAACCCTTTGAAAACCAATAGCTTGACGTTTACGCCAAGTACATCAGTGCCGGGAGTCTATATCGTTTACGTCGAATCATTTGATCCAATTAATAATTGCAAAAGCAGTATCAAAACACCAATT
>JANMMV010000267.1:0-3421 GCA_031373565.1 Saprospiraceae bacterium | reverse complement strand
GATTGGTTATCGCATCGGTCGCATCTTGGTCGTGCGCGAAACCCTGAAGCAGGCGCCCGCCGGATTTACACACCACGGATCGACTCTACTTCTGATTTGGTGGTAGGTTGTTTGTAGGCAATAATCGACAATGTTTCGAGCGCCGACTTACTGAGCTTCTTATTCGTATTTTGTTTTAAGTAGGTACCTATGGTATTGTGATAACTAGCTTTTGTCATAAATCTAAAGCCGCCGCCAATTTCTACCAGTTCAAAAGAATAATCCCCGTTGGCGTACTTTACTTCGATCGCCAGAATACAGCTATTAATCTGCTCATCAATAAATGTAGTGCCCAGAGCTTCTTCTACAGCTCCTTTGATGTCGTCAAAACTAATGGAAGGATTGGCAACAAAAATAAGACTTTCGATATGTAATGCTAAACTGTCCACTGGTGTATTTGGTTCCTTAGATACAAATATAGGGAATGCTGTCCAATTTGTTACTATTGTCAAATACATAATCTTTTTTGTAATGTGTGCGTAGAAAGTTAAAACTAGAACTTCTACACCTCGCTCAATGACCACTTCACTCACCGAGCAAAGGTAAAAAAGGAAAATACTGGGCGTCATAAATGAGCATTGATGTACGAGAAACATGCTTTGCCATTTACTAAAATCTGCGTTCTGACAACATTGTTAAAAAAAACTTGTCTTAAACGTGATTTTGATGTGCAAAAACATGGATTTAACGCATTATAAATGTTAACTTTGCAGACATTTTAAGATCGAAAAATGATGGATACTTCCTTTTTTCTAGAGATACCAATAGATTATTTGGCGCTCATAGTTCAACTGATTGTTGTAGTGGGCTTTGTTGGCACAACATTTTTTGTAACACATTGGGCTGGTCCAAAATTTAATTCTAAAAATAAGCTTGATAGCTTCGAGTGCGGAATTGAGTCTGTAGGCGATGCGCGTCTCCCATTTTCAGTCAAATACTTCCTAGTAGCGATACTTTTTGTCCTATTTGATGCAGAGTTAATCTTCTTTTATCCTTGGGCTGTCAATTTCAAAGAGCTCGGCGGTGCTGGATTTCTCAAGATGTTGGCTTTTGTAGCGCCATTTATGTTAGGATTTTTCTACATTATTAAAAAAGGAGTCCTCAACTGGAAGTAAAAAACTATTCTTAAAAAAGATATAACATGGCAAAAGTGATCACAGAAGGACCAGAAATGTATACAGGCGAAGGCTATGGTCTTACACGCTTGGACAAAGTAGTCGGTCTCGCAAGAGCCAACTCTATATGGCCACTACCATTTGCAACATCATGCTGCGGTATAGAATTTATGGCAACGATGTCATCGACCTATGACTTAGGACGATTTGGTGCAGAACGTCTCAGTTTCTCTCCACGTCAAGCAGATCTTCTAATGGTAATGGGAACAATTGCTAAAAAAATGGGCCCTATCTTAAAGCAAGTATATGAGCAGATGGCAGAACCTAAGTGGGTGATCGCTGTCGGCGCTTGTGCAAGTAGCGGTGGTATATTTGATACTTATTCAGTACTCCAAGGTATTGATAAAGTCATACCCGTGGACGTATATGTGCCTGGTTGCCCGCCACCGCCTGAGGCGATCCTTGATGGGATCTTGAAGATCCAGGAGCTTATAAAAAATGAGTCAACAGGTCGTCGTGGTACTGAAGAATACAAACAATTATTAGCAAGTTACGGAATAGAAGCATAGTGAGTAGCATAGATAACAATACACTTAAAGATCTCCTGACGGAGAAATACGGCGCCCACATCGGCAACATAGAGGAGTCTTATGGTATCCTAGATTTGTTTATCAAGCGTGAAAGTCTACGGGAGATGGTCAGCGATCTTAGAACAGCTCCACAACTAGAATTCAATTTCTTGACTTCGGTTTGTGGTATTCATTTCCCCGAAAGGGAAGGACAAGAACTCGATGTTGTCTATCATTTACACAGTTTGTATAATAATCTGCGTATCAGATTGCACGTCTTGTTATCGATCAATGATCCTGTGGTTCCGACGATTTCGGATATATTTTCAGCAGCCAATTGGTCTGAGAGAGAGACTTTTGAGTTTTATGGTGTCAAGTTTGAAGGCCATCCTAATCTGACAATTATTCTCAACGTGGAGGATATGGATTATCATCCTTTGCTCAAGCAGTATCAACTTACAGACGCAACTAGAACAGATAAAGAAGATAAGTACTTCGGTAGATAATAATCCTATGAACGATACAATCATCAACGGCAATATTCAGAACGACGAAGACGTCAAGCAGTATAACTACCTTAACCTCGGTCCGACGCACCCTGCTACACATGGCATCTTCCAAAACGTCTTAAAGATGGATGGAGAAGTGATCGTGGAGGCGACACCTACCATTGGGTATATCCACCGAGCATTTGAAAAACTAGCAGAAAATCGCCCTTTCAATCAGATTACGACGATCACAGATAGACTCAACTACTGTTCATCACCTATCAATAACATAGGCTGGCATACAACGGTAGAGAAACTACTCGGTGTTGAGATGACAAAACGTGTAGATTACATGCGTGTTATTATAATGGAATTGTCCCGTATTTCTGATCACATAATTTGTAACTCGGTTGTAGCAGTAGATACAGGTGCGTTGACAGGATTCTTGTACGTATTCCAGTGGAGAGAAAAGATATACGACATCTTTGAAGAGATCTGTGGCGCTCGTCTTACAACTAATATTGGACGTATCGGTGGTTTTGAGCGGGATTTCAGTGATATCGTGATGAAAAAGATCCAAGCTTTTGTAGAAGAATTTCCAGCGGGATTGAAGGAATTTGAAGATATGGTAATGCGCAACCGGATATTTATGGATCGTACGATCAATGTAGGACCGATCACAGGTGAGCGTGCGCTTAATTATGGATTTACTGGCCCAAATTTACGTGCAGCTGGTGTAGACTATGATGTACGAGTGATGAACCCTTACTGTTCTTACCAAGATTTTGATTTTAGCGTTCCGATCGGTCAGTCAGGTGATACTTATGACCGTTTCTGCGTTCGTTCTGGTGAAATGTGGCAGAGTCTTTCTATCATTCGCCAGGCCTTAGACAAGTTGCCAGCAGGTGATTATTTTAGCCCTGTACCAGAGTTTTATTTACCGCCTAAAGAGGATGTATACAATACGATGGAAGGTCTGATTTGGCACTTCAAGATCGTCATGGGTGAGATCGATGTACCTAAAGGACAAGTATATCATAGTGTTGAAGGTGGTAATGGAGAGCTAGGCTTCTATTTAGTCAGTGATGGTGGTCGCCAGCCTTATAGATTGCATTTCCGCAGACCATGTTTTATATATTATCAGGCTTATCCTGAGATGATCCAAAATTCGATGCTTAGTGATGCTATCATCACCCTGAGTAGCCTTAAC
>JANMMV010000238.1:0-2876 GCA_031373565.1 Saprospiraceae bacterium | reverse complement strand
CTGTTATAGTGTCCTAAAGGATAGCAGAAACATGCTGTGGGTGGGCACCCTGAATGGTCTTAGCCGATTTGATGGCGTTCATTTTTATAATTTTAAAAGCGGAAAAGATAGTTCTTCTTTAGTTAACAACAGTGTATTTGATTTATGTGAGGACAAAGATGGAAACATATGGGGTGGGACTGCCAGCGGTATTTTCCGTTACCAACCACTTCAAAATACCTTTGCAAACTATATACCACCCACCTATGATTTTGCTAGGTCTATTAAAAACATCGTTTGTGATCATAACGGGGATATCTGGGCTAGTAGTGAATGGAATATACTCAAGTTAAACAAAAAGAAAAATAAGTTTGAAGAAATTGGTCCGCTCACAACCAACTATGATTCGCTGGGAATGTATTCTGTCAGGCACAATGGTATGATAGAAGACCCTTCTGGAAAGGGTATATGGTTTGCCACACGCGCCGGACTTCATTTTTATGACACCAGACAAGCAAAATTCTACAGCTATAAAAATCGACTAGGAACCAACTTGTTTACCAATCATGGAGTCGCAGCATTGTCTTTATCCAAATCAGGTCATTTTTGGTTTTTTGATAATGTGACAAAGGATATCATTTCATTCGACCCAAAAACATTTCATATCCTTGACCGTATCAATATCAATGATGCCATTTCCAATGATTATGGTTTAACTTTATTTGAAGACAGTAATCACATGCTTTGGTTTTCATCCTGGAATGATAAGATTATTGTCATAGACTATCAAAAGGGTATCTTAAGTCACATAGCTTACTCTAATGAAAATACGCTATCCATTGCAGCAAATAACTTTTGGGGTATATTGGAAGATGAAAATCATACTTTATGGCTAGCAACAACCGGAGGATTGGCCAAATGTAATTACACAAATAACGTCTACAATATTGTACCTATAACGGAAAAGGTACCAGAAAGCAAAAGATCCTTGTTAGGCGCTCTTGCTATCGACCCCAGAGATAATAGTTGGTGGTTAGGCACAGAACAAGAAAAAAATGGATTGTTGCATTATTATCCCCAAACTGGTAAGTACGATTTTTTTGATTTTTCAAAGTCCGTAAGGAATTCTTCCGGACAACTTCCTTTTGGATCTTTTGGGGTTGAATTTTTAAACGGCCAACCGTACGTCTGCACGCACACTGGCATATGGAGGGTGGATGAAACTACTAAAAAAGTAATTCCATTTGAAAAAAGATTTAATGATTGGCCATTTATCTTTTATAATTATATGGTGGAAAATGGAGACAACGTATGGTTTACAACAAAAGATGGATTTATCAAATGGAATAAAAAAAGTAATTATGCTATCAAAATTAAACCTGAGATAAGCAAACTACCCGATGGCCAAAAGCCGACATCTGGTAAAATAAATTTTGATCACAAAAACATACCCTGGTATATCCCTGCCTTTGGTTGGTTAGGTCATGTAAAAGAAGATGATAGAGTAGAACTAAAATACTATATAAAAAATAAATCAAAAGAGTCCTATGGATACATTACATCTTTTGACAGTGATCAAAGTGGAAATTTATGGTTGGCCTCCATAGGTGTTGGTTTATATAAATACAATACGGCTTCAGAAGAAATGACTTTATATAACGAGCCCAATCAAATAGACAGCAGGATCAATTATGCACTTTCTGATCAAAAAGGACAAATATGGACTGCTGCGATGAACAAGTTTTCTGTTTTTAATCCTGATAATAAGAGTATTAGCCATTTTAAGATACCCAAACATGAAAATATAACTAGTTATTTAAATGTATTGTCGGAAGATCAAAGTGGAAATATTGTAGCTACGATGTGCAAAGATGTGCTGATATTTATGCCTGATAGACTCCATTTAAAACCAGTGATGAAGCCACCCGTCATCAGCATGATAAAAATTGCTGGTAAGGAAAAATTAATCACAGATGAAACTGTTTTATATTTGAAGCCAGATCAAAATGCTTTGGAAATCAATTTTGGGTCTCTGATCAGCCCTGAAATCTTTCCTTATGCATTTGAATATACGTTAGTCGGCTTCGATAAAGATTGGGTGCTTTCCAACAATAATGCCAATGCGATATATAACAATCTGGCTTCTGGCAACTATATTTTTAAAGTAAAAATGGTAGCCAAAGATAAATCCTGGCAATCACCAGAACGAATTATTCGAGTTCATATAAAAACACCTTTTTTCAAAGCTACCTGGTTTTGGATATTAATAGCTTGTTTTATCATCGGGGCATCTGTTGCTTTTTACAGGTATCGACTTTCTCAAAGAGATCAATTATTCGAATTAAAAAGCAAAGCACAGATGCTTGAAAAAGAAAAGGCCAGGGTCATGTATGAAAGTCTGAAACAACAACTCAACCCACATTTCCTTTTCAACTCGTTGACATCATTATCAGGATTAATAGATACTGACCAAGAACTTGCTGGCTCATTTTTGGAGCAAATGTCTGGCATTTACCGATATATTCTAAAAAATGGTGATAGCGAGTCGGTAAATCTAAAAGATGAAATAGTGTTTGCAGCGTTGTACATCAGCTTACAACAAACCAGATTCAAAAACGGGCTTCAGGTCAATATCGACATAGACGATGAATTTATGCACTATAAAATTGCACCTGTCACCTTGCAAAACTTGATAGAAAATGCCATAAAACATAATATTATTGATATAGAATCCCCATTAGTTATTGACATCTATATTGAGGATGACTATATTGTAGTCAAAAACAATTTGCAGAAAAAAAATGTGGTAGAGACTTCCAATAAAAAAGGCCTGATCCAGTTTATCACACTGTATAAATACCTGACAAACAAACCCATCAAAGTGGAAGAAACTGAGC
>JANMMV010000215.1:0-7636 GCA_031373565.1 Saprospiraceae bacterium | reverse complement strand
GCACTACTCGTACGATAGAGTCAGGTAACCCAAGACTAATATTATTCCACGTTGTACCCTCGTCGGTAGATTTAAACAGACCATAACTTGTAGTTCCTGCATATGTGATGTTACTACCAGATACATCGATAGTTTGAATATTTTCTATAGGACTATGCTTTTTTTGCCAAGAGATTTGGGTATATAGCGGCGATGTGAAAAAACAGATAAGAAAAGTTAATTTTGCAAATGTGTTCATGATCTTGTGTTAATGCTAAAGCGTGTCTACTTAGTAAGAAACAAAAGTAGGTAAAATCGCTCCCTTCTGTCTTGAAAAAGTTTTTAATGTCTGTGTAACAAATTGCCTTTTTTGAGATGCGTAGCATCGCTTTATGATAACGGCGGATTTCAATCCGTCGAAATTAACCTATAACTTTTATTTGAGTGCCGTAGGTACGATCTATTTTTGTCCAATTTGGTTATGCACACGTTTTTAATAATTAAATCTTCATAATTGAATAATTTATTACCTTTCATAAAATTTAAAAGTATGAGACATCTTCTTATCTTTTTGTCATTAAGCTTTTTCTCATGCAAAGAGCCGAAAGTAGCTGAAGAAAAGTCAATAGAACCGATGATTTCTTTTGAATGGCTTATTGGTAACTGGGAGCGGTCCAATGATGAGCCCGGTCAAACCACGTATGAAAATTGGACAAAAGCCAATGAATCACGTTACGATGGAGTAGGTTTCACGATGCAAGGTAGCGACACTGTTTGGCAAGAGAATACTAAATTGATGAAAAAAGGTACCGCTTGGATTTTTTCTGCAACGGGTAAAGGAGAATCCAAATCAACGGATTTTATTTTGACAACGATGACTGACAATTCCTTCGTTTGTGAAAATGCAGCTAACGAATTTCCAAAGAAAATAGATTATCATTTGCTCGGTGACTCACTTAGAGCAACCATCTCTGGCGGTGGACCGGAAATTGTCTTTTTGTTTGGTAAGAAGAAATGATCATAATTTGAAGGATGCTGGCAAAATATCGAAAGACATGTTTTTTAGACGTACAATTCTTTCAAATATTTTTAACTTCACATTTTCAAATAGCAAATCCCTAATTAATCAATATTATGATCTCGTCAAACTTTCGTAGCGCCATCCTATTCGTATCCATCGTTTTCAGCATTGCCTGCGGTAGCGGAGGTAGTCAGAAAATTGTGGAAGATTCTTCACCGATCGATTCATCAACCTTAAAAGCACCATTACCTGTAGACAAGGACGGATCGACACAAGGGTTGCTCAAAACTGTTGAAGATGCCGGGTATCCGATGGCAACCTTGACTATCCAATTGCCCAATCAAAAGGAAGCGGAGTATTTCGATATTAATCTTGAAGAAGTAGAGCATGTTACGATGCCGATTTTGAATAGTTTTATCGGAAAAAATGTTAATCTTAGCTTCAAAACTGAGACTGTAAATACATTGCTAGATATATATGCCGATGGCAAGTCAATTTTTGGAGAAGAGTTTGCACCCGAAGGCGATTACATCAAAACGATCGAGGGTAAATTGGACGGTGCGAAAGAAGTAACGCCAGGCGATTTACCAGGAAAGGTTAGTATTACTGATGAGAAAAGTCAGAAACTTGATTTTGAATTTTTTATTACCCCTGAAATGGTCGCTGTTGATCAAAAAAGAGTAAAAGGGTATTATGATTTTCTGACTAGAAATACCATAACTACAATATCAAAATCGGAGTAGTGATAAATATCGACGGAGCAAAGAGAAGCGATTGGACCGGTTGTCAATATTTATGGTTTTATAAAACACTCGTCGATCTCCAAAGGCAACTTTTCGCACAATTCAGATCCCAAAGACAGCATCAATAATGCTTCATAAAAGTAATCAATTCTCGGAAATTTAGTGGTCTTAATCATGGACAATTCTTTTAAATCACGAATTGCATTCTTTGTGGAACCGATAACCTTAAATTGAATAAAACCCTCTGTTATAATACCTGACTTTATTTTTTGTGAATACAAATCAAAATAACTTAAGGTCAAAATGAAATTAAAAAAAATAATTTCATCACATTTTTTGTGGAAATTTTACATTACTAGTAAACGCAAATAAGTCATCATTCTCTAAATATATCATCATAACTGAGCACCAAGCCTTCAAAAATATTGACTGGAATCATTTTACCTTCAGTCTCATAATAATCTACTAGTTCGTACTTATCGGCTTTTAATATAAAGACCTTGACAGATTTAGAGTCTGGATCTACAATCCAATATTCTTTCACACCATTCTCCTCGTATAGTTTGTACTTGTTGACTTCATCCCACTTTTTATTGCCAGGTGATAGTATTTCTACGATAAGATCTGGTGCGCCGATACAACCAAAATCGTCCAATTTATGTATATCACAGATGATAGAAATGTCGGGCTGAACAACTGTATCTATCTCATGATTCGCTAACCCTTTGTTTTTGATCAAACGTACATCAAAAGGCGCATAATATACATTACAAGGGGAATCATTATAAAACACGGTAAACAAGGTAGATATTCGATTACTTATCATCTGATGTTTACGCCTTGGAGCAGGACTCATTTTTACAATTAAGCCTTTGATAAGCTCTATCCGCTCTTCAAACTGCCATAGTAAGTAGTCCGCATAAGTGTAGCGCTTTGTTAGGTCTAGTTGTGAAAGGTCAGTTATGGTTTTCAACTCATATTTTATTTATACAAAGTTACTGCAATAATATCATGATCGCAAACATATGTACCTATACACTGATCAAAAACTGAATAGTATCCACGCCATCAGCATACGTCATGATACCAGGGTGTTGGCTTTCGCCGAAAGGCACTACGTCAATATCCTCTATTGTAGAAGTTGAAACGACACACTGAATCTCTGAACTATGCGTTTTGATCCAAGATGTGGCTTCCTCTATCGTATGATATCGCCTGATATGAACGGTCGAAATACGCGAAATGATACTCTCCGATTCTTTTAAAAGTATAAAATCATTGTGTAAAAAAACTTCTAAATTGAGCAAATTCAAGGCAACATTGTAGTCAAAATTGTTTTTATACTTATTGTGAAAAGCTAGTTCTTTGTATGGTTCCCAGGCTTCAAAAAGCTTTGATAATTCGTAATCATGTGGCACTAAAATCATACTTACATTTCGACATCCCAACCCAAAATAAGTGAAAACATCTTCGCCCAAGGTCGAAAGCTGACCTACTGATTCTTTTCCCGAAAGTAAGGCGACACTGTTACGATTGCGACGAATAATATTTGGAACATGACTAAAATAGTATTCAAAGTGCGTAGCAGTATTATTGCTACCGGTGGCGATGGCAGCGTCATAATCTTTAAGTCTATCAACTATTTCAAAATGCGCTTTATTACCTTCATTGATGTCCATAAGTGTCTCAATCAACCAAGACATGAGCGTTTTGTCTTTTTCAGCATATTTTATCTGTGCCGTGTAGCCTACTAAATAGGTGCACATCACATCGTGCCATCCCACCATCGGAATATTGCCAGCCAAGACAAGGCCAACCTTTCTATGTGTAATATTATCATCAATTTTGTAATGATTTACTACCGTGTCAATCGCCGTCTTCGACAAAAAATCAGTTCTTATTGCGCTTAATGCTAATTCAATATTCGACTTAGAAAACCAAGGATTTTCGATCTCGGCCTTGCGTATTATCGCTTGGCTTTGGTCATCTTCTGTAGAATGGAGTCGATTACCGAGCTCGATAAGTGAAGCAATTCTATCTTGTAATAGTAGCATAGATTGTCGTCTTTAAATCTTATTATTCTGCGTCTTGTTCTTTGTCAATGATATCTTTACGTGCCGCCACATAGTTTTTCCATTTTTCCACCACTAATTGCATATCTTCTGGCAATGGAGACTCAAATAGCATATATTCCTTAGTCTCAGGATGAATAAATCCTAAGGATTGCGCATGTAAACCTTGTCTCGGACATAATGCAAAACAATTCTCAACATATTGCTTATACTTATTGAAAACGGTACCTTTCAGGATACGATCGCCTCCATATCGGTCATCATTAAAGATGGTATGTCCTATATGCTTCATATGGACGCGTATCTGATGTGTGCGCCCTGTTTCAAGTTTGCATTTGATAAGAGATACATAGTACATTCGATCCATTATTTCCCAATGTGTGACCGCATGTTTTCCTTGATCACCTTCCGGAAAGACATCATAACAAAGCCTATCTCTCTCGTGTCGGCCTATATTACCAGTGATGGTTCCACTGTCTCCATCCATATCTCCCCAGACGAGCGCTACATATTCTCGATCAATACTATGATCAAAAAACTGCTTCGCAAGATGAGTCATGGCATAGTCAGTTTTGGCGATCAATAGCAGTCCTGATGTATCTTTATCTATACGATGTACGAGGCCAGGGCGATCTTCTCGATTCCCAGGAAGAAGTGGTAAGTCGCTTTTTTGCATATGACCGAGAAGGGCATTGACAAGTGTGCCCGAGTGATTACCTACGCCTGGGTGTACAACCATACCTGCTTTCTTATTGATGACCATCAAATGCTCGTCTTCAAACACAACATCTAGCGGAATCTCCTCGGCTATAAGTTCTTCATTTTCATTTGGATTTGAAGGGAGTATCAAGGTGATCTGATCACCCGGCTTGATCTTATAGTTGGCTTTTATGGGCTTGTCACCTACTAAAACGCATTCTAGCTTAATTGCATTTTGAACCCGATTACGCGAGACTTTCTCAAGTTTGTCCATGAGATATTTGTCAATCCGGATAGACTCTTGTTTAGGATCTACGATAATGCGTTCGTGTTCGTAGAGTTCGTCTGATGGCTCTAGGTCTGATTGCTTGATGGCACCCATAAATGATAATTATTACTTTTAATGTTGGAAAGCACCAGTAATTCCGATGCTGTAAATGATCATATTGGTAGGTCCACGTTTGGTCGAAAAAGCATCAACGCTACTAGAAACGATGTCTTCATAGTTTGGAGCTAAATACGCACTTTGAAGTCCACCCATATAACTTGCCCGCAAATTTAGGTAAATTTCATCGGATAATACGATACTTGCCCCTAAAGCACTACCAATTCCTAAAGTTAGATTGCTCTTTTCGGTAAAAAACGAAGAAGACTCTTCATCATCAGAGAGTGTTTTTGTCGTGCCGCTAAACATCCATTTGCCACCGAGAAATCCTTCCACGTAAGGTTCTACCTTCCAAAAAGAAAATGGTGTGTAAAAACGGACAAAGCCATGAATACCTTGCATGTTCGCATAGGTTCGGTAATCAAAATCTCGAAAAACTAAATCTATTTGTTCCAGAATAGTTGCCGAAGCAGATGCATAAGGCGACCATAGATACTGGATACCCCAAAATAAGGGTGAAGTTGACTTGATTTGACGTAAATATCGCAATTCTAATCCTATCATTGCATCTCGATTAATGTTCTCACCAAAGGTAGACAAAGGTTTAACACCGCAGATATTTAGTTCCAGCATGTTGATTTTGGGATCGTAATCTTGACTACACAGTGATAAAGAAAACGATAGACAAAGGGTGATTAGAGAGAGATGCTTTATTTTTTTTAGATTCATGATGACAACATTTAGGAAATAATATAACTCATTTTAGCGACAAAGTGTTGACAACTTCATAGGCCAATATTTCGCCGAAAGGCGCAGCCAAGTTCCATAATTGAATCTGTCTTTGAAACACCCGGGATGTTATCGATCAAATCATATAAGATGTGTCTCATATGTTCATGATCACGCGCCGCTATCCGTATGTATAGCGTATAACTACCACTCACATAGTAACATTCTGTGACTTCAGAAATATTTTTGAGCGCTGCGATGATCCGCTCGGTATTGTGGTCACGATCTAAGGTTAACCCGGTGAATGATGACCAGTCATAGCCAAGTTTTTTTTCATTAAGTATAGGTTTAAAGCCAGAGAGGATACCCATTTCTTGCAATTTATTGATACGTTGATGTACCATTGTATTTGATATACCGAGCTCGGTAGCAACAGATGAGTATGGGATTCGAGCATCTTTTTCGAGAATAGATAAAATTCTTTTGTCAAAGTGGTCAATTTGCATTTTGGCACGGTTTAAATATATTATTAAAGTCATATTTACTGCAAATATAGCAATATGTAATAATAATGACTTCTTATTGACTACTATAGTATTATTTTTACTTAAAATGGATGCTTGTAATTGAAATTTGACTTAATTTTGCATTATTAATCATACTAAATTTTTGGAATATGTCAGCAGTTATGACTTCTCAAGAGTCCGCAAAAGCACAAGCACTTATCGATTTAGAAGATCACTTTGGGGCACATAATTACCATCCTCTACCGGCTGTAATAGAGCGCGGCGAAGGTGTGTATGTTTGGGACGTGGATGGAAAACGATATTTTGATTTCCTTTCTGCTTATTCTGCTGTAAACCAAGGACATTGTCACCCTAGAATAGTGAAGGCAATGACAGACCAAGCACAAAAATTAACGCTTATTTCTAGAGCTTTTTATAACAATCTATTAGGAAAGACCGAGAAATATCTTTGCGAAACCTTCGATTTTGATAAAGCGCTAATGATGAATAGTGGTGCCGAAGCTGTCGAAACCGCTATTAAACTTACGCGTAAGTGGGCTTATAAAGTGAAAGGAGTTGAAGAAAATCAGGCAGTTATTCTATTTGCCAATGGCAACTTTCACGGTCGTACGATTTCGATCATCTCTGCATCAAATGACCCTTCTAGCACCACTGGATTCGGTCCCTTTGTACCAGGTGTTCAGAGAATCGCTTACAATGATTTACAATCACTGAAAATAGCTTTAGAAAGCAATAGGAACATTGCGGGATTTATAGTAGAGCCGATTCAGGGCGAAGCTGGCGTTGTTGTTCCAGATGATGGATATTTGGCTGAGGCAGCGGCGCTTTGTCGCCAGCACAATGTGTTATTTATAGCTGATGAAATCCAAACAGGTATAGCTAGGACTGGTCGGCTTTTGGCAACTTGCGGTAACTGTACTTGTGAGAAATCGTGCCAAAATAAACCAGAAATCAAGCCTGATATCTTGATTTTGGGCAAAGCATTATCTGGAGGTACTTTTCCGGTATCAGTTGTCATGGCTAACGATGAAGTGATGCTTACCATCAAGCCCGGTGAGCACGGATCTACATTTGGAGGTAATCCGATTGCCTGCGCGGTAGCAATGGAGGCATTACAAGTTGTTAAGGACGAAGGTCTTGCAGAGAATGCGCAGCATATGGGTGAAATTTTCCGTGAAGGGCTTAGAAGTATTGCAGAAAGAAACAAATTGATCACTTTAGTTAGGGGTAAAGGGCTTCTCAACGCTATCGTCATAGATTCAACTGAAAACTCCCAACTTGCATGGAATATTTGTATGGAGTTGCGCCGCCCGCGAGATTCCATAAATCATGGGATTTTCCAACACAGGCATTGAATCGACATTCACCACTGCGGTCGCCGCAGGACCTGAAATCTGATCGCCGTTTCCTGAAAGTTTATTTGGCATTTGACGATAAAAGGCTTGAACCAGCAGAATTACTATTGCGATTGCGATGATCGA
>JANMMV010000187.1:0-5239 GCA_031373565.1 Saprospiraceae bacterium | reverse complement strand
AGCATATCAATCTCTTTGATGTTTTTGGCGACGAGAGTAAGTTAGGCAGTGGCAAGAAGTCGTATGCTGTTTCCTTTGTTTTTGAAGATGTTTCTAAGACGCTAAACGATAAGGAAATAGACCACCTAATGGATCGGCTCATAAAGAGTCTGGAAGAGAAAACGGGCGCATTTATTAGAAAATAAATTACATATTATAAATATTTTATATCTTTGAGCAAAAAAGGTGGAGTTTAGGTTGAAAAATGTCATTAAGCGTGTTGAAAATCTCTTGGAAGAGAGGCAAAAGCTCTTAAGTGATAATCAAAACTTGATCACCGAAATCGAAGCGTTAAAAGTAGCGCTTCGCGAAAAAACAATAAATACGAAACAACATGGTGACGACAAACAAATAAATATTGAAGTTGATTCGAGTGAAACACTACCACAAGCTAGCGTAGAGGACAGTAAATCTAAAAAATTAGATGCTTCTGAGCTCAAGCAACAGATAGAAAGTGCGCTCGAGGACATAGACCAGTGTATTAATATCATAAGTGCAAAATAAAATGGCAGACGAAACTACCATAAAACTTGATTTGACAATAGCGGGCAGGAAATTTCCTGTAGAGCTAGCTCCAGATGAGCAGGCTGCTATGATTGACTTAGTCGATCACGTTAACGAATCAGTGGTAGCTTTTCAAACAGCCTATCCTTCCAAAGACAAGCTTGATTGTGTAATCATGGCTTTTTTAAAGGAACACAGCGATATCCTCAATGCCCACCGATCAGGATCGGCAGAGATTTTACACGACATTTCAACCTTAGAGCTATTGCTAGATAAGGTTAGTTAAGTCAGGTCTAAAAGACATTCAGTTATGAATTTGTCCTTGCCATTTGATAATATATCAGTCATGTAGAAGTATGTGGCTATTTTCAAATCATTCTTAAATCATGGTAGAACTATGGACACAATATTAAGTCTAATCGGAGGACTTGTCCTCGGTGGCGGCACTAGCTACTTCGTAGCACAAACCCTTTTTAAAGGTAAGATCAAAGACTCTAACGACAAAGCTGATCTATCCCTAAAAGAAGCTGAAATAACAGCAAAACGCAAAATAGATGATGCGGAAGTACGCGCTGAAAAGATCGTATCAAAAGCAGAGCAGGTAAACGAGGCTACTAAGCAGAAAAAAATAGCAGAAGCAAGAGAAAATTTCAACAGGCTTAAATCGGAATTTGAAACGTGGAAGTCAGAGCAAAAAGTTGAAATCAAAGAGCGTGAGATGACAGCGGTGTCACTGGAAAAAGATCTTAAGATTAAGCAAGACGCGCTTGCGGGAGAGACTGAACAACTTGAAGCCAAAGAAATGGAACTCCTGACCATTCGTGAAAACCTAGATGTTCAGCTCAAAATCGTCGCTAAGAAGAAAGAAGAATTGGACACAGCCAGTGAGCGATTTATCAGAGAACTAGAGACGATCTCGAAGCTTACGGAATCGCAAGCCAAAGAGCAATTGTTAGAAGCTATCAAAGCGAAGGCGCAAAATGAAGCCTTAGCGATTGAAAAAGAAGCTATTTCAGCTGCGCATACTAACGCCGCCAAGGAAGCTAAAAAGATCATCATTCAGACTATCCAGCGCCAATGTGCCGAGATCACTATTGAGAACACCGTATCTGTCTTCAATCTGGAGTCTGACGACATCAAGGGGCAAATCATCGGTCGTGAAGGGCGTAATATTAGAGCACTAGAAGCGGCTACAGGCGCTGAAATCGTGGTAGACGATACGCCAGAAGCGATTGTGATTTCGAGTTTTGATCCAATCAGACGTGAATTATGCCGCTTATCCTTGAAAAAATTGGTGGCTGATGGACGTATCCACCCAGCAAAAATCGAAGAGACAGTTGCTAAAGTTAAGAAACAACTAGACGAGCAGATCGTCGAAATAGGGGAGAGAACGATCATTGACTTAGACATCCACGGTTTAGCACCGTACCTTGTCAAGATGGTCGGTCGTATGCGTTTCCGTTCTTCATATGGACAGAATCTATTGAAGCACTCAATCGAAACAGCTAACCTTTGCGCTACCATGGCAGCAGAATTGGGGCTCAATCCTAAGCAAATTAAGATGGCTAAGCGTGCCGGTTTGCTCCACGATATAGGTAAAGTAGCGGAGGAAGAGTCTGAACTATCGCATGCACTCTTGGGTATGGAGATCTGCGAAAAGCATAAGGAGCACCCAGTGATCTTGAATGCGGTCGGTGCTCACCACGATGAGATCGAGATGAATAATATCTTGTCACCAATCATACAAGCTTGTGATGCCATCTCAGGCGCTCGTCCAGGTGCACGTCGTGAGATCTTAGAGTCGTACCTCAAGCGTATCGGCGAGCTCGAAGAGTTGGCATTATCATACGAAGGTGTACAGAAAGCATATGCATTGCAGGCAGGCCGTGAGCTTCGTGTCATTGTAGAGTCTGAGAAAGTAACGGATCAATACGCTGATGATTTGGCATTTATGATATCTCAGAAGATCCAAGACGAGATGCAATATCCTGGTCAAGTCAAAGTGACGGTAATTAGAGAGAAGCGTGCTACAGCGTTTGCTAGGTAGTATTTAATGAAATATTGAGACTATAGAAGCATCATTCATTGAGTTGGGTGGTGCTTTTTTTGTTGATAATAGTTAATGTTCAAATTGAAAATTTGACGACGCTTAGACGTAGGCAGGAGCCTACGCCTAACTGGGTGATGAAATCGGTTTTATCTTTTTTGCATGAATTGGAAAAGGTGGCTTAGTTTTTAGTTTTACTTTAAAAATTATTATATTGAGAGTTTGTTTTGTTATTTTATCAATCATTTTTAATATTTCATATGTATCCACAAAGGTGGAAGATATGGTAGGTGTCTATTTTAGTTGTAATTATGAATATTTGCCTTTTCAAGCTGAATTAGCCCGATCGTCGCAGTTTGCAACTGCGATGCAATACATTAAGAATTTGTACTTCTTTGACGACCAATGCCACCCGCTCGGCTTAGGCCGTGCCTACTTCGTATTGGTCTGCAGGGCCTGGCCATATACACAGACACATTCGATAAAAATTAGGAGAAGAGTTTAGAATATCTGTTATTCTTGCACCAATGAGGACTGGAGATCAGACTATTCTTATCAGATTCACAGATTAAATGGATTTAAGGATGCACAGATTTTGTCCTATCGCTTGGTAGAAGATACCGATCAGACTGTGTGACGCCCCCCCGTTCGGCGTAGGCTGAGCCTACGTCGCAGTGTCTGAATGGCTTTGCCATATACACGGGCAGATCCGAGATAAAAAAGTAGCGGCCTAGATTAAAAAACTGTTACTTTTGCACCAGTGAGCACGGGAGATCAAATATATTATCAAGGAAAGATGTAGCAGTGGCGCGATACTATTGTGACGGGTGCTATTGTTCAAATTGAAAATTTGGCGGCACTAAGATCACGCCCCGTCCCGCAAAGCAGGATAGACTGTGACAGGCAGTGGCAGGAGCCTACGCCTAACGGGGAGTATTTGGATTTTTAGCTCCGAGTAGCTGTTGCGTTGGAGCCAAAACACCAACGATAGATTTCGCTGGTGATAAGCTTTTTGTTGAGTAGATTTAGCTTGATGTCTTACTATTTTAGGATTTTTTTATGCTGCAAATAAAACATAAAGCTAAAATATGTATTTTCGCATCTGATATTTTGATCAACGCGCCACTCTAGACTATTGATGTTTTAATCTTGTATTCTATTCAATATTTTGTAGCGTGGACTGATGATGCAGGATATGAGGCAAACCAAATGATTTCTAAATTATTAATGCGATTAACATGAGACGATTACCTATTTACATTAGCATTCTTTCGGCAATTTTGCTTTTCAATTCTAGTAAAATACATAGTCAGAATGCGATAGTAGGATCCGGGTTTTCCAGCGGGTGGGGTGGAGGCTCATGTCCTACTGGTACAACAGGGTTCAATTATCTATCTAGTAATTTTGGGACTAGCCTTGGTGGTGTTTTAACACCTAATGGGACTGGTAATCAATATTTTAGATTTGGTATAGGCTGGGATATGACCACGGCCCAACGTACCGTCAATATCGGTTCTGATGTAGCAATAAGCCCTGCATCACCGTATACACTCAATGCATCTTGTACAACATCTGGCGCATTGTATATCAGTGTGCCATCTACAACGAATCGCTATGTTTTCAAAACACGTAATGGAGGTACAAATCCGACGGGTAATTTTATTGTTTTTCAACTTGCCAGTACACCAGCATCAGTAGTAAGTGTAATACAATCACCTCATAGCACTGGTGTTTCCTCTACGTCATCGGTTCAGGTATCTTCCATTCTTGACAAAGTTCTACCGGCAGGGCAAGGCGTTTATCTACGATATACAACTAATAACTGGACAACTTCTACTATAGTTTCTATGACTGGAATCGGTAAGAGCAGACGTGCTACTATTCCAGCAAATACAGTAGGTACCGCTATAAATTATTATGTCTTTACATCAGGAGCAAATCTGACCATCGACCAAACTAATGCTGATTTTTATGCAATAAACGGCAATACCAATAGTGGCGTCAATTTTCAGTACACGGTTGTCGCAAGCCCACAAGTTACAGTGACACCATTGCTTCCGTTGGACAATGTTCCCGTGACTTTTACTATCAATGCTACAGGTACACCTTTAGCTGGTGCAGCAAAGGTTTATCTTCATGCAGGAGCATCTTCGGAGCCAACTTCATTGGCCAGTTTTAACCATGTGACTGGCAACTGGGGACAAGATGATGGCGTCGGTCTTATGACTCAGGTTATGGGTAGTCCTGATGTGTGGCAGTTGACAATTCCTAATTCACGAGCCTATTTTACTGTGCCAAATTCCAAAGACATTCATGGACTCAACTTTCTATTTCGGAATGCAACTGGTACCGCCAAAGTTGATAACAATGGTGCAAACTACCACGCAACGACGTCACCAGGAAATCATTTTATTATGATATCTCCAGAGCTAGCTACGCAAACTGTGCAACAAGGGCAACCTTTTACGATCCAAGCAGAATCGAATGTGGCGACGACTTCTTGGGTACTTAAAGATACGACAACGATGCCGGCTACTACGATTCATACGGCCGCTGGTAGTACAATTTTTAATTATACGTTCAACTATCCTGATGCGAATACGCGAAACTACAAATTGGTTGCGACTTACAGTGGTGCTCCGACCAAAC
>JANMMV010000142.1:0-2355 GCA_031373565.1 Saprospiraceae bacterium | reverse complement strand
TGAAATAGTAATATTATTAATAATCAACCTATAAGGGCCTGGTTGGGAAGCTATATTGATCTTAAAGGTAGGTATTGACTCACCACATTTGTAAACCAAAGAATGAGTGAAAGCCAAAGCCCTAAAACTTAAATCTACGTTGACAATACTGTCACAACCAGTAGCGGAAGCACCCGTCAACTTTACTGACCCTGTTGGGCGAGCACTTGAAAATGTCTCATTGCCTACTTTAATAGTAAATGCCTGGTCACACGAACTTATTGATAAATTATTAACGGAAGCTGGAACAAACTCAATCTTTACATTGACTACACTATCGCAACCATTTTTTGCACTATTTGATAATATAGCTTGACCTGTAGGTTTCGCCATGTTAAAAGTTTGATTGCCAAAAGTGACAGAGAACTTGTCATCACAAGTTTTTGCATCAAAATTATTAACTCCTTTAGGCAAGAAAGATAGCGCAACATTTATGGTGCTGTCACAACCAAAAATACTTCCATTAACGATAATGGCCACCCCAGTTTTCTTAGCTTGATTAAACGTCTGCCCACCGATTGATATACTATAAAGAGGATCACAAGTTGAAAATGCAAAATTGGTTACAGGCGGATTAACAAAACTCAGATTCACATTGACAATACTGTCGCATCCACCTGCATTTTTCAAAGTAACGGATCCCACAGGATTGGTTTTATTGAAAGTAGTAGTACCCACCACCAATGAAAATGCTTGATTGCAGGTTGTCCGTTGAATCGTTACAGGTGCTGTGGCATTAACCAAAGTTAAGCTCACCGTGATAACTGAATCGCAACCAATATTTGAAGGTACAGCAATAATAGTTGTTCCCGTCAACTTCGATTCCGAATAAATATCATTGCCAATCTTAATGGTAGAACCTTTACATATGTTACCTGTGACCGTTTTCGTAGGTCTCGGCTTGACAAAGAAATTTACTAGTTGACCATAATTAAAAACACACTTAGCAGATACCGTTGTTACTACACTGTCTAAGAATACGGTGTAAGTAAGGTTGGGAAGAAGATTGCTAAAGTTATAAGGCGGCGCAGATGCACCACAAAATTGCAATAAGATCGGCAACGCATCAAGCACAGTAACATCACGAGTAGTAACAAGCCCAAGATTATTTACTATTCTGAAATAAGCTTTGGCTCCAGGGTTTAGATTATGGTCTATTTTCAATGTTGTACAATCGTCTTCACAAATTGCTGTTAATGTGTTGAAAGTAAGTAGGGGCGCTGATATCTTTGTTAGCGATATGATAGACGTGTCTTTCGGACAATTGACTCCATCTCCGACGACGTATAGAAAAACCAGACTCCCGACACTCGATTTTGTATCAAAAACGCCATTTGGTATTAAGATGTTATTCCTGAAGAAAGCGCCACCTTTGGCAGCCACAGGATCTGTTATAAAGTCATCGAGATTAACAACTTCGTCCTCACAGTAAAACGCCCCTTGATCTTGGCCTGCATTTATACTGCTAGCAAGGTTAATCGTCAGCTTGGCTGTATCTATTTCGCATGGAAGCACATTATTGGCTATATAAAGAAAATTGTATGGTCCAGCGGATAACCCTAATGTATTCCAAGTCACACCTGTCAACCCTGGATGTCCATTTGGGTTGCTATAGATACCACCTACATAAGTTGTATTTATCAAAGTAGCTAGGTTTACAGTTGATCCTATACAAGCTGTGGTAATGTCATCACCACCTGCATTATTGAATGTTGAAATCACAAACGTGTGGGTCGACGTATCTGCTGGACAGCCATCTAAAGGGATAGTGTATTTTAATACAAAATTTCCTGCACCCAAACTTGTTAGATTTACAGAATCTATGTTAGTAAAATCAATGGAAGTTCCACTTGGAACTATCCAAATACCATTCATGTCCCTTGGCCCTACAATCGCATCAATGTTTACAATACTTGTATTGTTTTGACATAAGTTAGTTACGGTCGGATCATTTCCTGCGTTGTTAAGAGTACTAATGACCAACGTAACAAAGGATGTATCGCTACCACATTGCGCATTAAAAACAATGTATCTAAAAATTTGATTTCCAGCAGAGAGCCCTGATAAATTGTAGTTTGTGGGGTTTGGAATATTGACATTATTATATGACCACTGACCTCCACTACTAGCCGCAGGTGAAAGATAAGTATTCAAATCAACAATATTACTTGGTATATTACATACCGCTACATTTCGATCACCCCCCGCAAAAATTTGACCGACAGAAATAGTCACGTTAATCGCTGGTATGCATGGGTTGCTTCCCATTGGAGTAAAAACCAGGTTATAATTTCCAACACCATATGTCGCTGGATT
>JANMMV010000123.1:0-7289 GCA_031373565.1 Saprospiraceae bacterium | reverse complement strand
GACGTGATACATGATGTAGGCGCCGATTGTCATACATGCCCATGAAATAATTACATCCTTAAAGGTAATCTTGTATCCTAGAACTACTAGACCGTATACAGCAATAAATGGTAATAATGAATGGGTGAACCAGTATCTCAGACTTTCATAATGTGGGAAAAAGTCCCAAAGGGTAGGGGTTGCATTAGCTTGAAGTGTTCCACACATCACCCAAAAGAAAAATATCGAAAATGCTAATTTGTTGCGATAGTAGAAGGCTAATGCCAAGCCAAGCGGCAAAATATTGCAGACGTGGAGCGGCAAATCTACAGTATGATCAAAATTACCTAACCACAAACGAATGCCAGTTTTAAACCATTGTAAAAAGTAAATAAAACAGCACAAGTATATAATATATTTTCTTCGCTGCTCATCATTCCATTTATACCTACCCAAGTATAATATTAAAAAACCCAAGGTAAAATAGACTACAACACTTGTTATGTGCTCGTACGTAGTACTAACATGAATCTTAGAGTCGGTGTAAAATGATTCTAACATATGTGGCTTTTATATTTACACCCAAAGTTAGAAATTTATCAGATATTCTTACTTTTCTAAAAAAAAATGTAGCTCCGATTTACGCAGAGCTACATTTTTTGTCGTAAAGCGTTACTTAATGCAAGTCAAATCTTAGACCAATAGATAGATTATTTTGCTCTAGTTCATTGGACTTGAACAATGGATTTAGATCCAATTTTGTGTATAAGCTTATATCTTTATACCCTATATAGCCACTGACTCCATACACAAAATCATTAGTCTCATAACCACCTTTGATGGTTGTTTCAATTTCTTGATTGCTGTCATTTTTGGAGAGTATGTGCTGCCTGACCCTTGAAACAAGTCCTGCATAGCCACCGATGCCTGCTCTCACTCCTTGCTGAGATTTCAAAATTATTCTATCGCCATCAGATTTTGATTTAGAAAAATCAAATTCGAGATGTACGGGAACAGTCCACTGAACGGTTCTAAAATAAGGTTCTTTTACAAAATTATCTGATGACTTTGTCAATAAAACAAGACCAGTTGGTGTCGGCTGCGCAAAATACGTATTGTTAGCAGGTCGTAAATTGTTATAAATCAACGATACACCATATTTTAACTGAAGGAAAGAAGAATTCTTCAATAATCTAGCTTTACCCGTTAATCCCCACTCATAAAAACGTGAATTTGAGAGTTTGAATTGATCATTATCAAATGTGCTGAGATCCTTATTATTAATCAGATTATTAAGTCCAAATGCAAAGACAAATTGCGAAGTTGTGCTACTTTCACTTTTTGATTTCTTTTTGTCCTTCCAATGAATTCCCCAATTATCATCATCACAATTCTCACAATCATCGTCATCATCAGCATCGTCATCATCTTCGTCACCGTCGTTTGCAAAATCTGGTGGTGGCGGCGCTTCAGGCATATCTGATGCTTCAGGTCCATCTGGTGGCGGCGGCGGAGCCATATTTGATATTCTTTCTGCTGCTAACTGAATAGCTTCTAGTTTACGATTCAAATCATTTTCGGACCGTTCCTCGAATCTCTCCAAAGCGCCTTCAGACAGTTCTCTAGCGTCTTCTTTTGAAATCTCTTTATTGGCAAGTCGTTTATTTATCGCTGCTTGCTCTTCATCGTAGATTTTTTTATTTTTATTCGACAAGTCTACTATTTCTGCTGAGAGCCTTGCTAGTGCTTCTGCGTCTGTCTCTTGCGAATATCCCAATTGACTGAAACCAGTTAATATGGCTATGAAAAATATTTTGTACATAATTTATTGATTTTTAATGTTTTATAAAATTTGATAATATGGTTAAGCGTGTCGTTTATTTATTGAATGCATTCGTTTTTGACACTTCATTTTTTATTTAAGATCTAATGATTATCTGTAACATTAGTGAAGTTTTGTTCAGCAATGCTATGAACGATCGGAGAAGCAAAATCGCTCACTGATGCTATTATATTGTCGAGTCGATTGCCTTCGTTAGTAGGCGCATCGTTTAATATCTTCTGTATATCTGGAACTTTAATGGTTGATTTTCTTAATTTTTTAAGTTTTATGTTAGGAGCAGGTGGATCAATTAAATCTACTTCTTCGCCTAAGCTGACAGTTTCCATAGATGGTTCCGAAGATTCGCTTTTTGTGATGCTGCCATTATCAAAAGGAATTAATTCTGCCTTGCTACTCTCTGCTGTAATAGCAAAGGACTTTATTTTTTTTGTGATCTCAGCGTCTTTTTTAGGAGTACCTGGACTAGGGTTACCGTAGCTATTTTGGTCTGAAACAGTTACTTGACTAGCTTGATCATCCACCTTTGTTATCGTTGGCTCAGCCTGAGGCTGAACGTTCACCATCGTTTCACCTTCACTAAAATTCGAACCATCCTTATTCATCAGCCATAACGTGCTTACTATTAACAGTAGACCTGCAGCTGCAACAAATTTCCACGATTTGAAGACAATGATTGCCTTCGGCTTATCCAACTGACCATTGATCTGTGACCACATATCAGAAGTAGGCTTGATCTGCCGTTTTCCCAAACCTTTTTTAAAAATCTTATCGATATTATTATCTTCCATAAGTAAGTGTTGCTGATTGATTCATTAAATCTTTTAGTTGTTTTCTTGCATACGATAATTGCGATTTGGAAGTTCCTTCGGAGATGGAAAGCGCTTCTGCTATCTCATGGTGTTTGTAACCGTCTATGGCATACATCAAAAAAACGGTTTTACAACCGGAAGGCAATTGGTCTATCATCCATTGCAATTCTTCGTCATCATATATTGATTCACCAGACGTAGTTTCTTGAAGTCCAACCAGATTTTCATCCAATGGCGCAATCATTTGATATTTCTTCTGAGACCTTAGATAAGAAATAGACTCAAAAACGGCTATTCTACTGATCCATGCTTCAAAACTACCTCTACCATCATAACTTTCAATGGATCTAAAAATCTTTACGAAACAAGCCATAGTCACATCTTCAGCAGCAAAGTCATCATCGATATATCTCCTTGATATCGCCAAAAGCTTTCCTACATAATTGTCATAGATCGCTTTTTGTCCTTTCCGATCTCCTACAATAGCTAATTCTATCCAGGCTCTTGATTCATCATGTAGGTTAATGACTTTCAATTTGTTTTGTTGGTTGTTTCAAATAGATGACGAAAACCAATGAAAGAAAGTTGTAAAGGTTGGAATATATTTTTTTCATGGATGAGAGTACAATGCGAATACTTGCAGATTAATCGCAACATGATGATCTTTAATAATTTGATAATCAACAATTTAACACCAGTGTCAACAATATACCAACCGTGCACGATCGGAAGGTCATTTGCGGTATTAAGCGAAATAGGTGTGAATTACTAAAACTTCAAAAAGTGATGTTAGTAATGCTGACATTTAAGTAGACGGGTCAATCTTTAAATGGATTCCTTATCGTATAAACATCATTGGGTTTGACGAAGTCTAGTATTTTCTTACTGATTTTGTTGAAGTATCGTTTTTCATGGCGTATGTAAAGAAACATATCATGTGGTTCTGCGCCGATAGTAGATTTTATTTCAACAGCAGTTCGTGATAAATCTAATAACTGTTTCTTGGTGTCTATAGCAAGTACTAAAAGGTCTAGTAAGATATTATTATATAGATGAAGATGCAAATTCTCATCTTTGTCATAGCCCAAAAAGTGTGCATCGAGCGTGGACTCGTTGTGGATAGCAGTGTAAAAAGCGATCATTTTGTCACCTTTCCAGTACGTTTTGAATTGAATATTTTCACCTAACTGTTTTTTTAGCTCATAGAAATAATCTTTATGAAGGACGAAGGCATTGAAACCCGCATTGTCTGAGATTTGCTTATATAATTCATGAATTATCTCCTTGTGCAGTTCGATTTTCTCACAATCAAACTCTTCCACTACGATACTTTCCATAGAAGATCGAACTTTGTTGTTCCTAATTCGATATTTTGATTTTAAGGAGCTTAGATAATCTGTATAATGTAGCCATTGACTTCGTATTTTTAATATCATCTTGGGTTGTACCGAAAACTTAATGAAGTTGGTAGGTGACTTAGCTGCGAAAGGCAATTCATTAGAAAAATAATCTTTTGTTACAGATACAGCGGGATTAATCTGTTGGCCTTTAAGGTAGATATTAACTGCTTTAAAGCCTTGCTCAATGATATCCTCTCTCTTCTCAGGGCTGACTGAAGGCAAAAAATAATTGCCGTATTGTCCAGTCAGTAAAGTATTACCGCAGATGGTACAATTAAAATTTATGAAGTACGAAAATGATTTTTTTAGCAATGTAGCAAGTGAAAACCCTTTGCTTTCAAACCGTAGTTGATCTCGAAGTTCAACATATTTGAATTGAAAGTATAAAATCCCAACAGGCTTTCCGTGCAGTGAAGCGATACCATACAATGGCTTGATGCCCGATGGTGGGCAGTTCTCAATTATTGATAAAAAAGCAGGACTAAAAAGAATATCTTTTGGAGCCACTACATTCCAAAGCTTCTCTACAGATCTGATGGATGTAGATATTTCTACATCATAGGCGCCTATTGACTCTAGAACTTTTGACTCTGCTATAACTTGCAAAAAATGGATAGCTTTGATTAAAAAATACACATGATACAATCATTTCTAAAGTCATTTTGTTCATGTAAGATTGGTTTTAGAGTTATATGACTAAAAATAATAATATCAATAAGATTAAACCTTTAACGTTTCATTTAGTCAAAACAAAAAATTAGTCGTAATATTGTACCTAGAAACGATATTCACTTTATTTTTCTATTTATATTTAGCTTAAACACCTTATAAAGTATCATTATGGCTTCATTTACTAAATACACAGGTCCTTGGAATAGGCAAACGGTGGCACATCTTTTTAGACGCACTACTTTTGGAATTCCATCAAATATACAAGCAACCTTCGTAAATGCTGGATTGGATGGGACGCTAGACAAGTTATTTGAATCTTTGCCCCTACCATCTCCGCCGATTTATAATAAGTACGATGCAGATCCAAATGCCCCGCTCGGTCAAACATGGGTGGATAAAATCTCATCGATAGGGGTAGATGGACAACGAAATAGATCTCTAACCTCATGGTCTTTAGATCAGATGCTAAAGAAAGAAATCAATATCCGAGAGAAATTAGTTGTTTTCTGGCACAATCATTTTGTAGTCGCAGATGTCAATGATGCTCGTTTGAGGTATTACTACATAACATTATTAAGGAAGTCCGCACTTGGCAATTTTAAGCAGCTGACCAAAGATATTACAATTGATTGTGGAATGCTCAATTATCTTAATGGTAGAGAGAATACGAATGTAGCTCCAAATGAAAATTTCGCTCGAGAATTAATGGAGCTTTTTACACTTGGTAAAGGAGATATCGCTGGCCCAGGTGACTACACAACTTTTACTGAGACAGACGTAAAAGAAATGGCCAAAGCCCTTACGGGTTGGTCAGATGTCCGTAATGAAGGAATACCACAACCTTTGTTTAGAATCGGCAGACACGATACTACGACTAAAACGCTAAGTCCACGTTTCGGAAATCAAAAAATCACTAACGGTGCAGAAAATGAGTACAAACAAGTTGTCGATATCATTTTTGAAAGAACCGAAGTCGCTTTATTTATAGCAAGAAAATTGTATACGTGGTTTGTCAATCCTAAAGTCACACCTGAGATCGAGACTGACATCATCCTGCCGATGTCTAATTTAATTAGACAATCAAACTACGAAATTGCTCCCGCTCTAAAAACTTTGCTTAGTTCTGAGCACTTCTATGATGAATGCGTACGTGGGATTCTTATCAAAAATCCTATTGATAATGTAATTGGCGTTTGCAATTTACTTTCAGTTGATTTGTCAACAACAAATATGGCTGTCAGGGAAGATCAACTTGCTTTTATATACGGTGTAACAACCACACAACAAATGGGCTTATTTCAAGCACCAAGCGTAGCAGGTTGGACACCTTTTTATCAATTACCTACCCTTGATGGACTTTGGCTTAATTCATCTACTTTGCCAGCTCGAAAAGTTTTTACCGATACGATGGCATCTAATGGATTTAATCAAGCAAGTTTTAATAATCAACGCATCAAAGTTAACCACATAAATTTTCTAGATTCGTTATCCGCCCCACAAGATGTAGATAAAGTCCTTGATGATACTGTAAACAATTTATTTTGTAATCCGGTAGCTCCAAATCAAAGAGCTGTTCTAAGAGCCGTGCTTTTAGGTACAACCACAGCAGCTAACTGGACCACTATGTATAATGCATATAAGGCTGACCCTACCAATGACACAAAACGTCAACCATTGATAGCTCGTCTTACAGCTTTGCTCGTATACATGATGAGAATGCCTGAATATCACTTGAGCTAATCCCTTTTTTATCAAATTTTAAAGAAAAAAAGAAATGAAAAGAAGACAATTTCTGCAATCCACATCTTTGATGTCATTGCCTATTATGCTAAACGGTATGGAAGTATCAGCATTTACAAAGTCATCATTGTTTAATTTTGCTGGTGATAAAGAAGGTAATGTTTTGGTTCTCATACAACTCAACGGTGGTAATGATGGACTTAATATGGTGATACCGATTGATCAATATCAAGGCTTAACAGCCGTAAGGCCCACTATTATGCTTCCGGAGACCAGCGTATTAAAATTGATCGACAAGACTGGATTACACTCTGCGATGACAGGTATGCAAAACATGTACAAAGATGGTGAGTTGGCAGTAGTACAATCAGTTGGTTATCCCAACCAAAACAGATCACATTTTCGATCTACAGATATATGGACATCAGGCGCAAGTGCTAATGAATACTTGACAAATGGCTGGATGGGAAGATACTTCGATGAGAAATATGAAGGTTACCCAGAAGCTTATCCGAATACCGAATATCCAGATCCATTTGCGATCACGCTTAGTTCGATAGTATCTGAAACATGCCAAGGTGAAGTAGCAAATTATAGTTTTTCATTGACAGGTGAAAGTTCTGTAAGACTAATAGAATTGACGGAAGCTGCGCCGATTGAAAATACGTGTTATAGTGATAAACTGACAAATATTCATGCGACTATTAAGCAATCAAATGCCTATGCGTCCACAGTCTTAAACGCTTTTGACAAAGGAAATAATTTAGCTACATATCCTGCCACTAATAGACTTGCTGGTCAACTAAAAATAGTTGCATATCTTATTTCTGGGGGATTAAAAACGAA
>JANMMV010000031.1:0-7618 GCA_031373565.1 Saprospiraceae bacterium | reverse complement strand
GCTTGAAGTTACCAACATTCCTTCAGATCTAGATAAAATCAACTTGGATGAGTCTAATAAAGCTAAAAATGATGAGTTTCTTAAAGATTTGAAAAAAGACATCTATCTAGAAGAAACGATGTATATCCTAAGAGATATGATCATGTCAGAAGCCTCATTTGTGGATCAACAAAAGAAGATAAAGGCTCCGAATTAGAAAGTCTAGGCCGTTTTTTAGACGCTTCAAATTTAAATTATAATCAAGGTTCAGATATCAACGATGTCTGAACCTTGATTTGTTTTATAGGAATAGTACCAGTACTCATTACTTCTTCGATCAGTTCTTCAGCAGCTAGTTGTCCTACTTTAAGACCTGAGTGAAGCATATGTGGCACAAATGGACTTATATTTTTAGGAAGTACACCGTCACTTATGGCGGCCATCTTAAAATCAATTAAATTTATGCACCTTCGATGAAGGGCGCCGAGCATGTTGATCATCAGCTCATCTGACATCATAAAGATACCGTCGTAAGTTGCCAAATCAATATTTGATATTAATTGATCGATTTTACTGATATCATTAATGAAAATAGAACTTCCTTGCATATGAGCAGAAGATAATGCTCGATGAAATCCTTCCGATCTCTGTTTCGAAATATCGATAGAAGGATGGGCAAAGACACCAAGGATGTTTTTAGCACCATTATCTATTATGTGAGCTGTGGCAGCGTTAGCCACTTGGGCATCATCAATGGTTATTGTCGTAAACTTATCATTGGGGACAACTTTATCAAATAGTACGACTGGAATCTCAGCCATTTTTAGTTCTTCTAAATGATCGATATCTTGGGTTTCGTCACTGACTACAAGTAGAACGCCTTCGACCACCCAACTTATGCAATGTCGTATGATTTCGATTTCTCTTTGATATGAGTTATTACTGTAGAAGACGATCAGGGTGAAGTTTTTGTCGGTCAGTACTTGGTTGATGCCCGCCATTATACTGTGAGTAAAAAACATATTGAACTCTGGTAGAATGAGCGCAATAAGACCCGAGTTTTTCATTCTAAAATATCGAGCATGCAAGTTTGGGACGTAATTAAATTCTTTGACGACAGCTAACACTCTCTTTCGAGTTTCTTCATTGACATCTTTATGATTAGATAGTGCCCTTGAGACCGTAGATGGATTCAGTGAAAGCATCTTTGCGATGTCTTGAATGGTTATTCGCTTCATAATGCAAAGATATTTTTTTTCCACAACAAACGATTGCAGGAAACGGTCCTTTTCTTTATTATTTTTACTTACGGGCAGCTTTTCAAATGTAACTATACATTTGAATCATCATTTTTGTGTCAAAATAGTTCGCTTGAATTGACTGATTGAAGAAAAAAATACTTGGCCAAGCAGCGTTGAACGTTAAGTTAACGTTAGTAATATGTTAATATAAATAGCAATTCCCCCCAACTGCTAGTTAACTAAATTTATCATCAAGAAAGAAATTAAATTATGGTAATGCGGTCTTAGTTACCAGCAAATACGTATGTGGATAGCATTTTAACTCTTTATATTTTTTTTTAGAAATAGGTAAAATTATCAAATATAGTTATTATGTTTGCCACGTTTAACAAAGTGTATAATTAACACTAGAATATTTTTATTAACTAATTATTTAACAAAATCGTCAAAGCCACATGAAAAGATTTTTAACGAAATTAACATTTTCGTTACTTTTAGTAGTAGCAGGTACAGCGTTCTTAACAGCACAAAAAGTAGTGTCTGGAACGGTGACTGATCCTTCTAACGGTGACGCGCTCATTGGAGCAAGTGTATTAGTAAAGGGTACTCAAACAGGTACTATAACTGATATCGATGGTACATACTCACTGAAGGCTTCCGCTGGTGATGTATTGGTATTTTCTTACACAGGATATGATGACCAAGAAGTAGCTGTTGGTGCTTCAAACACGATCAACGTATCACTTGTCGCAGGAAAATTACTTGATGAGGTAGTCGTAGTAGGTTACGGTACTCAGAAAGAAAAAGAGATTTCTTCAGCTGTTGTGCGTGTAACGCGCGAAGACTTTAACAGAGGTCCTATCACTGATGCAGCACAGTTACTTCAAGGTAAGGTTGCAGGCCTTCAGGTTTACAACAGAGGCGGTGACCCCAACAGAGCTAGTACTATCCGTATTAGAGGTTTATCTACAGTAGGTGCTAACGTTGAGCCACTTGTAGTAGTTGATGGTATTATCGGGGCTTCTTTGTCTAACTTAGATCCTAATGATATTGAGACATTTGATGTTTTGAAGGATGGTTCTGCTGCGGCTATTTATGGCTCAAGAGGATCTTCTGGCGTTATCATTGTAACAACTAAGAAAGGTTCTAGAAACAAAGATCTTACACTTACTTACAATGGACAATTGGGAACTTCAAACAGAAGTAGAACATTAGACATTATGACTCCATCAGAATTTGCAGCTGCTGGCGGTTCAAACTTAGGTTTTCAAACTGATTGGATCAATGAGGTAACTCAAACAGGTATCACTAGTGTGCACGGTCTTTCTGCAGAAGGAGGTACCGAGAAAACTACATACAGAGCATCTGTAAATGCTAGAAATGTAGATGGTATCTTGCAAAGTTCAGGATTTGACCAATTTAATACGCGTTTTAACTTAAACACAAAGAGATTGAATGATAAGTTGACAATCGACTTCAACACATCATTTACAACTAAAAATCAAAACTTTTCTTTTAACGAAGCTTTAAGATATGCTGTAATAGGCAATCCTACAGCTCCAGTTAACGGTGCAGACTTAACTAAGTATGAGTTTGATGAGGCTCAGTTCGGTGGATATTTTGAAGCATTAGGTCTATTTGACTTCTTCAATCCAGTATCTATTATCAAGCAAAACAAAAACACAGGTAGAAGGTCAGAGTTTAACTTTGGTGCCAATGTTGGTTACCAAATCATTGATGGATTGACGGCTAATTTCCGTGTAGCTAATCAGAGAAATGGTTCTAACAATAGACAATACTATTCTCCTACTTCTTTATTCAGAGGTAATGCGACTAGTCCAATCAGAAAAGGTAGAGCTAATTTCTATAATGATAAATCTGATTTTAAATTATTAGAGTCATACCTTACTTACGCTAAAAGTTTTGGAAGTGCTGCATTAACATTGACTGGTGGTCATTCTTGGCAGCAGTCAAATTTTGAGAGTTCTTTCTTCCAAGTTGGTGATTTCCCTAACAATTCAATTGACTGGAGTAATCAAATTGAAGCTTCTCAAGATTATGCTAATGCTGGATTTATATCAGCAAATTCTGATGCATCTCCAGACGAGAGAATCATAGCACAGTTTGGTAGAGCTAGCTTGACACTTGACGATACTTGGTTTGTGAATGCTTCAGTCAGAAGAGAAGGATCATCAAAATTAGGACCAAACAACCAGTGGGGTATTTTCCCAGCGGTAGGTGTTGCAGTTGATCTTAATAAGTACTTAAATCTTGCGAATGTAAATTTGTTGAAAGCTAGAGTAGGATATGGTGTGACTGGTTCACTTCCTAGAGAGAATGGTCTAGCACAAGAAGGTCGCTCATTGGTAAACAATCCAGATGGTAGTACTAACACTAGAATCTTCAGATTAGCTAACCCGGATCTTAAATGGGAGGCAAAAGCAGAAACTAACTTCGGTATCGATTTCAATACAGGAAGATTAAGTGCTTCATTAGATATTTACAATCGTGTCATCTCTGATTTTATCTTGAATGTAAAAGTAGAGCCGATAGGTGGAGTTGATAGACAAACTAGAAATGCTGGTCAATTAAGTACAAATGGTATAGAATTAGCATTGGATTATGATCTTATTCAAAAAGATAATTTTACGTACAATACTGGTATTGTCTTCTCTACTTACAAATCTAAACTTGATAAGTATGTATTCCCGAAAGAAGTAAGAGGTAACCTTGGTGCTCCAGGTCAGAATGGTACGAATATGATTCTTGTTCAGGAAGGTCAAGAAATTGGAAACATTTGGGGACCAGTTTTTGATGGCGTTGACGACAAAGGAGCTCCTAAGTTTAAGGACTTAAATGGCGATGGTAAGTTTGTCGTAGGAGCGGATAAGGCCCTAGACTCTTTAGCTGATATGCAGGTATTAGGCAACGGTATTCCTGACTTCGAACTAGGATGGAAGAACTCATTGACTTTTGGTAAGTGGAATGTAAATGCATTTTTCCGTGGCGCATTTGGTCATAGTTTAGTAAATACTTTTAGAGCTTTCTATGAGCCTAGAATTTCTACTCAAACTGCCTACAACTTTATTAACACATCTAAAGCAGTAGATGGATTGACAGCAGCACGTTTTAGCTCACTTTATGTTGAGAAAGCTGACTTCGTGAGACTTGATAACCTTACAATATCTAGATCGATAGGAAATGTTGGACAATTGAAGAACTTTAACGTTTCTCTTACTGGCCAAAACCTATTCACTATCACTGGCTACACAGGTGCAGATCCTGAGCCAGCATTAGCTTATTACGGAGCGGTAGATAATGGTGCAGTTGAAGATTTCAACAATCCTGATGTTTTAGCACCGGGTATCGACAGTCGTAACAACTATTTCGTTGCAAGAGCCGTTACTTTGGGAATTAATTTTAACTTCTAAATCAATATATAAAATGAAAAAATTGAATAAATTTTATTTGTTGCCGTTAGTAGCACTTTTTTTCGGTTCTTGTACTGATCTAGAAGAAAAACTAAAAGGCGAAATTACAACAGATTTCACTACACCGGGACTAGTAGTAGATGCAGGTGGAGGCGTCACCGATAATTTGGGTGGCGTATTTGCTGAATTGCGTAATGCAGGTTCTGCCAATCACGGTGGTTACTACTCTGTGCAAGAGATCTCATCAGATGAGATGTGTATTGCTGCCAAGGGTGGTGACTGGTTTGATGGTGGTATCTTAGTAGAGTTGCATAGACATACTTACACGCCGACACATGATATGGTTAAGAATACGTGGAACGGTACTTATAATGCTATCAACACGTGTAACGAATTTTTGGCTAAGGCGGGAATTACGGCAAATGAAACCGCTCAGGTTAGAGCGCTAAGAGCCTATTTCTACTTGAGACTTTGTGATTCTTACGGTAATGTAAAATTGATTACAGCTAAAGGTGTAGACGCTCCGCAGTCAACAAGAGCGCAAGTATTTGACTTTATCGAGTCTGAATTGCTTTCGGTTATAGGGGTTTCTAGTGTATCTGCTGGAATGGATGTAGCTTCAAGTCCACTTGGAACTACAGTAAACAATAATAGAATCAACGTGTATGGTGCCTTAGGTATTTTGTCTAAGTTGTATTTAAATGCTGAAGTATATAAAGGTGTAGCTAAATATAGCGAAGCGGCAATTGCTGCTGACTTTATCATCACAAAGAGCCCTTACAAGTTGGCTGATGCGAGCTTTAAAGTTCCGAATTTGGGTAGAAGACCTAAAGTAGCTGATGACCCTGCAGAATTAGTAGGTTATGCCGCTAACTTTGGAGCTAATAACGAATCAAGCCCAGAAAACATCTTTACAGTTTTATACGATGAAAACAAAGCAGGTGGTATGAACTTCTCTCAAATGGGTTTGCATTATTCTTCTCAATTCACATATAACTTTTCTGATCAACCATGGAATGGTTATGCTACGCTTGAAGATTTCTACAACTCTTATGAGGCTGGCGATGTACGTAGAAAAAATAACTTCCTAGTGGGTCCTCAAAAAGATTTTGGTGGTAATACAATACTAGACTATGCATCTGATGATGGAGATCCTATATTGAACTATACACCAAAGATCAATGAATTAGTACCTAACTCTAAAAGAGAAGCGGGTGCTCGTCCTGCGAAGTTCAGCTATAAGCAACTTGGTAGACCAGACATGAGTAATGATTATCCTATCATTCGTTTGGGTGAGATCTATTTGATAAGAGGCGAAGCTTTAGCAAGAAAAGCAGGCAACTGGGCTGATGCATTAAATGATGTAAACACTATCAGAAGAAGAGCTGGTGTTGCAGAATGGAATGGTAGCCAAGTTACAGCAGCATCTTTCTTAGCAGAGAGAGGTCGTGAAATGTTCCAAGAGTCTGCTCGTCGTACAGATTTGATCAGATTTGGAAAATTCAATGACGCATGGTGGGAGAAGCCAGTATCACAGTCTTTCCGCAATTTGTTCCCTATTCCTGCTGATGCGATTTTGACGTCAGGTAGTGGAGCAAATCCGCTTAAGCAGAATCCTGGTTACTAAGATTTAATCTTACAATCAAAATTTTATAAAGAGAGCCTTCTAACTAGTTTAGAAGGCTCTTTCTATTTTAAGTCAGATTTTAGGTTATTGGGCAATAGAAATTGGGCGCTAACGGGACTTTTGAATACCTGTCGAGTCTTTTCAAGTGCCTGACGAGTCTTTTCAGGTACCTGTCGGGTCTTTTTAGGTACCTGACGAGTCTTTTCAAGTACCTGACGAGTCTTTTCAAGTACCTGTCGAGTCTTTTCAAGTGCCTGACGAGTCTTTTCAAGTACCTGTCGAGTCTTTTCAAGTACCTGTCGAGTCTTTTCAAGTACCTGACGAGTCTTTTCAAGTGCCTGACGAGTCTTTTCAAGTACCTGACGAGTCTTTTCAGGTACCTGACGAGTCTTTTCAAGGGCCTGACGAGTCTTTTCAGCTCCCTGTCGAGTCTTTTCAAGTACCTGCGAAGTCTTTCCAACCCAGATTTTTGGTTATTGGGCAAAACAAATCTGTCGCTAGCTGTACTTTTATCATTTTTGTACGGATCTCATGATCAATATCAACTATTTTGTCATATTACCATTCGAATAAAGTCCAAAGCGTCATCTGGGTTTAACGCTATTCGTATTCATTTGCATACTTCTTGTTCAGATTGGCCAATTTTTCTATATTCGCTTTTATTTTTATTATGCATACTTCAAGAATTCGTTTTTTCTTTCTTTTCATAATTGTACTAGCTCTCTCTGCTTGTTCATCTGACCAGACGAAGACGGTCTTTGAGTTGACTTCAAGCGAAGAAACTGGCATCACCTTTGCCAATAATGTGCCCTACACAGAGGAGTTCAATACCTATACTTATCGCAATTTTTATAACGGTGGAGGAGTTGCTCTCGGAGATATCAACAACGATGGATTGACGGATATTTACTTTACTGGCAATATAGCTGACAACAAGTTGTACCTTAATCTGGGAAATTGGAAATTTAAAGACATAGCGGTGTCGGCTGGAGTAGCTTGTCCCGGCGTCTGGTCGACAGGTGCGACGATGGTGGATATTAATCATGATGGACTGTTAGATATTTATGTGTGCAAAGCTGGGAAGCCCGAAGGTACAAACAGACACAATGAGCTTTTTATCAATAATGGTAATTTTACCTTTGAAGAAAAATCTGCCGAATATGGCCTAAATCTGACAGGGCTATCTATTCATTCTTCGTTTTTTGATTACGATCGTGATGGAGATCTAGATTGTTATATTCTTAAAAATTCATTGAGGTCTGTAGGTGGTTTCGATCTATATGAAGGTCAGAGAAAGGTATCAGATCCCGAAGGAAATCAACTGCTCCGCAATGACAATG
>JANMMV010000014.1:0-3058 GCA_031373565.1 Saprospiraceae bacterium | reverse complement strand
CTATTGGTTACGACCTAGACTCAGCGAGAATCCGTTTGGCGGTGTGAAGAATTTGGTCGTCATCTAAATGGACGATGCCGCCATGTGGCCCGGGTTCGACATGACAACCCACTGTTTGGCCATTTTCAAATTTTTTTGCTCCGAAATAATTTCGTACCGTTTGCTCTTCTAAGTTTAATTCAGTAGCAATTCTACTAACACTTCCCGTAGGTAACTGATGTTTTATTCTGCGAAGCTCTTCAAAAGTAATATTCATGCGATATAAAATTTTGGTGTGATTAATTAAAATATCTAGTTCGAACATAAAGTTACAATAAAATTTATATACGATACAAAAACATTAACATATTTTTTTAATTTGTTCCACAGATACCAAAGGGTACGAAAGAATAAACATATTCGGCGTCATCAATTTCCATGATAATTGATTCATCATCAATGTAGGAAAACATCAGCTTAGACATTAATTGTATCAATTCGATGTCTGTTTTAAAGAAGACCGGTTTATCTTTGAAACACAAGATAGCAGCAGAATCAATCTTAAGGATGCCGTTCTTCCTAATATCAAATATTGCAAGGCTTCCACATCCATTCCTTAAAGCAGACAGCTTAACTGATAAAGTATCTCGATTCATTAACTTACAAATTTTCGACATACTCACATGATTTACTGTATATTCTTCCCAATTGATTTTTTGACCTATAAGTGATAATGAACAAAAGATAAAAGCAATGACTGTTAATGGAACTTTCATAATTCTTGGCTGATTTTACTTTTATACAACTATTCCTCTCAAGCCGAACTCTATCGCTCTCACGTTAGATAGCTTACCGGCATCTATATCAAACCGTAACATTGTCCTGATCTTGTGAAAGCCATGATGGCCATAGGCCCCCGGATTCATATGTATAAGCTGGTTGACCTTGTCAGGCATTACTTTGCAGATATGAGAATGTCCGCAGATATACAAATTAGGTTTCTCGGACTTGATGATACCGTTAACTCGAGCGGTATATTTACCTGGATAGCCGCCGATATGTGTCATCAAAACTTTTAGTCCTTCACATTCCCACACATCGTTTAGGGGAAACAGTTCGCGCACCGACTGATCATCGATATTGCCATATACTGCTCTAAATGGCTTCATATCTCTAAACAACGCAATAGAATGAATATCGCCTATATCACCTGCATGCCAGATTTCGTCTGCGTCTTCGAGGTGGGAGAGTATCTCATCGTGGTAGTAGCTATGATTATCACCTATAAGGGCTATTTTTTTCATTACTGTAGAATGTGTTTGACAAAAATACTTTTTTTTAACTGTAAGTGAATTAAACCACAATATAACTTTCATGTCTATATATTATAGCCATGTTTATTCTTTCAATCTATTAAAAAATGAAGATATGCAAAAAATGTTTTTCTCCCTAGTGTTCGCATTTCTTTGTAGCGGAATGTTTGCGCAATCTACTGAAAAGATGGATTCGACAGGATTACCTAGTGATCAGTTTAGCTTCAGTGGGGCATTAGCCTTGTTCAAGAATTCAGCCTCGCCTGAAGACTTTGAAAATTCAATCAACAGCGCAGCAAGCAATGTCAATAATTTGGACCTAGACGATGATGGCAATACTGATTATAGTAAAGTGATCTCGATGGTCGAAGATGATATTCAGCACATTATCATGCAAGGAGCTCTCTCGCAGCCCGAAAATAAAGATATCGCCGTATTTGAAATTGAGAAAGCGGGAAATGAGCCGGCTACTCTGCAACTTAAAGGAGATGAAGATATCTTTGGGGAAGAAGTGATCTTTGAAGCATCAGATGGCGCTGATAATGATCATTCGCATTAGAATAAAAAAAAGCATGGACGACTTAAATCCAATATTTTTTAATCTTTTTACAAATTTTTAAGTAAAAAAATAAGCACTCGTTAAGAAAATGATCTGTTTATGCGTCGAAATTATCTATTAGCAGCAGCTTTTCTGTCACTTTTATGTATTTCATGGAATGTGAAAACATTTATCACTGAATTAAATCTACCATTGATACCATTTGATTATAGTATCAATCTACCGCCTTATTTTCTAACCAATGCTCCAGGTCCTTTACCTACATTAATAAACGGACTGGACAATACTCCAACGAATAATCCGATGACCAATGCCGGTGCTACGCTAGGAAGAGTGCTGTTTTACGACAGGAATCTAAGCCAAAACAGGACAATCTCCTGTGCATCATGTCATCAGGCCGGTAATGGATTCAGCGATCCAAGTGTCTTGAGCACCGGATTTAATGGAGGACATACCAGGAGGCACTCCATGACGCTAATTAATGCAAGATATTATCAAAGGGGTAGATTTTTTTGGGATGAAAGAGCCGCAACATTAGAACAGCAAGTCTTGATGCCTTTTCAGGATAATGTAGAGATGGGACTTACCTTGACCACTTTGGTAGATAGAGTAAATGAACAGTATTATTACCCGAACCTTTTTGTGGGTGCTTTTGGAAGCAGTACAATAAACTCAGACCTTATTTCAAGAGCTTTGGCGCAATTTGTGAGAAGTATAGTAAGCTATAGCAGTAAGTATGATACTGGTCGAGCATTGGTAAACGGACCAGGTCAGCCATTCCCGAACTTTACCGCACAAGAAAATCAAGGTAAACAATTGTTTTTTTCTACAATCCCCAATGGTGGCGGCGCTTGTTTCGGATGTCATACCACCGAAGCTTTTGTAAGTGCAAATCCAGGTCCACAAAATAGTGGTATTGACATTATCTCGACTACAGACCTTGGTGCTGGAGAAACATTTACAAATATTCCTATTTTTCGGGGTAGGTTTAAAACCAGTACACTTCGCAATATTGAACTTACTGCACCATATATGCACGATGGTAGATTTCAAACTTTGGAACAAGTGGTAGATCATTATAATACTAATATTCAGCCACATCCTACATTGTCAGCTGCCCTTACTGATGCTAACAATGATCCCATACAATTAAACTTTACAAATAGTCAAAAAGCGGCTTTGGTTGCCTTCATGCGTACTTTAACAG
>JANMMV010000836.1:0-1712 GCA_031373565.1 Saprospiraceae bacterium | reverse complement strand
CCTAGTAAGCGAGGATGATTATCAAATAGTTTATTCAGATACGCCAGGTATAATAGACACACCTCATTATGGGATGCAATCGTCAATGAATAAATTTGCCTATTCGTCTTTTGAAGATGCTGACATATTGCTATTTGTAACCGATATATATGAGACATACACAGGTGAAGAAAACGTCATCAAGGCATTAAATGAAGCTAGTGTACCAAGGTATTTGATCATCAATAAGATCGATCAAGATAAAGACGAAAAAGCTGATTCAATCAAAGATACTTGGTTGGGAAGAATACCATTTGAAAAAGTCTTTATTATCTCTGCTATGAATAAGTTGGGCGTCGAAGAGCTCAAAGCACAGATATTAACTGATCTGCCGGAAGGTCCTCCATATTACCCTAAGGACGAACTCTCTGACAAATCCGAACGTTTTTTTGTATCAGAAATCATTCGCGAAAAGATCCTGCAAATGTATAAGCAAGAAGTACCTTACTCATGCGAAGTCGTCGTTAGTCGATTTAAGGAGGAGACAAAACATGACAAGCCGTTACTGATGATTTACGCTGATATCTACGTAGACCGTAAGTCACAGAAACCTATTATCATCGGCAAAAACGGTGAATCAATCAAGCAACTCGGCATAGCTGCAAGAGCAGACATAGAAGCCTTCGTAGGGTCTCACGTATTTCTAGATCTTAATGTCAAAATCAAAGAAAACTGGCGAAATGATGAGAAGATGCTAAAGCATTTTGGATATGAAGATTAAGTGAACCAATGTGATCGAATTCGGTGCTTTTTGTTTTTTTTGGCAAGCCATTGGTTGGCTTTTCGTCCCAAATAAGCAGATCCAGCTCCAACTATTGCTCCCATCAATATATCGCTCGGATAATGAACACCCAGATGCATCCTTGAATAACCAATGCTTGTGGCCCACAAGTACGAAGGTGCAATGATATACCACTTAGGATATGACATACTAACTGAAGTTGCCAGAGCAAAAGCATGTGAAGTATGGCCAGAAGGGAAGGAAGGTGTTTCTTCTTTTCTATAGTTGTCAAGATCAGGGTAGGTTTCAAATGGCCTAGCCCTATTAATCGAGTATTTTAGTGCAGTACTAATTAAAGAAGTTGACAATACACCCAAACCTATTGCACATCCATTATGACGAGACAGGCTGTCTTTTGTAAGTAAGCCGAGACCATAGAGCACGACTGGTGTTCCAAGAGTTAATGGTGTTACACTGTTGGTCATCAGTATTAAGGATCGATCAAGGTTCTTATTTCGGTTTAGATTGATGTCTCTTAGAAGATTAATATCAAAATTTTGGGCTTTTATGTCATTCGATACCCAGGTAAAACATAATGATATTAATATGATGGTAAAGAATGAAGACTTGTATTTCATCACGATTAAACCAATGATCTATTGTAATAGTTCATCAAAAAAATAATCCTAGTGTATCACTTCCCTTATTAAAATTATGACTTTCTACAGTATTTGATATTTGCTGGTAATGGCTACTATTTACTGAATCAAATCCAATATGGATATAGCAAACCTATTATGCGACTTCGTTTTTAAGTACCCTGTGGAAGAGACCAATTTTGGTATATCGGATTGCCTAACCAAATAGTCAACATTTTCTAGTTAAAACACTTGCATATAAAATATATTCATGCTACTTTTACCGACACAAATCAAATCATAAGTTATGTCCA
>JANMMV010000811.1:0-10919 GCA_031373565.1 Saprospiraceae bacterium | reverse complement strand
TTGGAATTCCTAAATAGCCTCAATACCAATCCATCTTACGAGCTCCAACTTCCTTACGGTGTGCTAGCTGCTGCCAAAATGAATGCAGAAATAGGCACCGGTTATAACATGGAGAAAATGGTCAATTGGTGCTTCAACCGTGGTCCACTCAGAGGTTGGGGCACTATCGTAGGTAAATGGGGCAGTATGGACGTATCGGGTCTCGTCGGTGAAGCCAACGATGGAGGTAACGACTATGCCTTCCTGATGAATGGAATGCAGCAAGCCGCAGCACTCGTTCCGATGGTACGATATGACAAGCGTTTTGCCAAATCTATCGCAAAATGGATGCTCAATCTAAGTAATGCATCTAGGTTGTTTTATCCTGGATTTTTACCTACCAACCAACAAGATGGTGCAGTTTGGTCACAAGCCTATGATCCGAATGCAGTGATCGCTCATGAAGCCATGAAACAGAAAGTCCAGAACTTATCGCCTGTTGCTACAGGTGATGCGGTTGGCGGCGGCTGGGCATCTACAAATCTGGCCATTTATGGTAGTTCTTCGGTCGGATATCTTGGCACTATAGTTCAAAAAACCAATGTAGATCGTATTCTTCAATTAGATCTAAATGCCACCGATTTTTATAGTGAGATTTCATATCCAACCTACTTATATTCCAATCCTTTTGACACACCAAAAGCTGTTCTCCTAGATGTAGGAAGTGGTACATATGATATCTATGAAGCCTTGAAAGAGACTTTTATTTCCAAAGATAAAACGGGCCAAGTATCCATCATTATTCCACCCAACGAAGCCGCCATGATTGTCGTCGCGCCTGCCAATGGTACGATCAAATATGATAAAAATAAGATGCTGATCGATGACGTGATTGTTGATTATGCCCAACATAAAGTAGCCTACAAATATAGCCCAAGAATTAAAGCCCTTGAAGCCAAAAGTTCCCTTATCGAAAAAGGCAAAACTACTACAATTTACTGTACTGCTTTAGACCTTGACTCTGATTCATTAAGGTATTCTTGGACATCGGAAAATGGAGTAATCGCAGGTGACAAAAGTGAAGTCACATGGACAGCACCTCTTACCATAGGAAAAACTGATATCAAAGTGGTTGTCGCAGACAAAGATGGAAATGCAGATAGTCTGACCATATCTATAGAAGTTGTAGACATTATCAATATTAGACCTGAGATCATAAAGATCGTGACGGAGCAATTGTATACAGATATGCTGGAGACGAGTTCAATACGATGCATTGCAATAGATGATAATGGAGATGCATTGTCTTATACTTGGTCAACAACTGGCGGGAATATAAGTGGAACAAGCGATGTAGTTCAATGGACTGCACCAAATGCTGAAGGGATCTATACACTTACCGTCACTGTCGATGATGGACAAGGACTTACATCCAGTAAAAGTATAGCCTTGCTAGTCAAAAAATTTGATGACCAAGGATCTCGTATCGCATGGTATCCATGCAACGGCAATGCCAATGACAAAAGTGGAAATGAACATAATGGTTCACCTAAAGGAGCTATCCTGACCGCAGATTTTGATGGAAAGGCCCTAAGTGCATATTATTTCAATGGTGGTTCCCAGCATATCGAAGTTACAAATACACCAAAGCTTAATTTTCAAGAAGCTATTTCAGTAAGTCTTTGGTCCAAACCTATACCGCCACTAGACAAAGAGACATTTTTGATATCACATGGAAGCTGGCAGAATAGGTATAAGTTGTCCATCATTCCAACAGGACAATTGCGATGGACAATCAATACGTTATCAAAAATTGTGGATTTAGATAGCGATATGATACTCCAAAAAGATAGTATTTATCATATCGTGGCTTCGTATGATGGACTTACGATGATGTTGTTTATCAATGGAGAATTGAATGCATTCAAGGACCAAAATGGTAAGATTCGGACAACTACACTCCCTCTATCAATAGGACAAATGCTCCCAACTGACGCAAATTACAATTTCAAAGGTACTTTGGACGAAATCAGTATCTATGATTTTGCCGTACATCCGGAAGCGGTTATGAAATTATTTAATCAAGGTATTACATCATCAACCAGAGATTATAATCTCGCTCGTGGAGCCATTTTATACCCAAACCCGACTCAACAGTTCTTCTCTCTTGTCGAATCATCGTTGGCCGAAGCGATTACTGATTTCAGCATTATAGATACTCAAGCAAAAATAGTTTTGGAGATGAATTACCAGCGATTAGATAATGGAAAGATCGACTTAAGTGGTCTTCCATCTGGAACTTATTTCTTGCTTTTGAAAAATGATAAAAAAGAAATAATTCAACGTATTCAATTTATAAAATCATAATTTTTATTAAATCATTAAATCACTTAATATGAAACACTTAGTACATTTATTGTTGCTGTTTTATGCTGGCATCGTAGCATTGTCCGCACAAACGCCAGTGGCAACTTACAGTTTTTCGGGGCATGCCAAAGATGGTTCGTCCTTTAGTAATCACGGATCTGTCAATGGTGCAAGCTTGGTTGCAGATCGATTTGGATTTGCCAATAGTGCCCTGTCATTTGATGGCAAACAAGGCGCAGTAACCGTTGCTAATGGTGCTCAATTGCAATCGGCATCGACGACGATTAGCTTCTGGGTCAATGTTCGCACTTTGCCTGCACAAGGCGAAGCTTATATTTTGTCGCATGGTGGCTGGCAGGAAAGATGGAAAATTTCTCTTCCTGCACATGGCAAACCCGTATTTACAACGCATGCGGCTTCTTGCTGCAAAGATATGGACTCAGGTGGCGGCAATGAACTCAAACCCGGTGAATGGAGACATGTCGTCATGACGCATGATGGCATTACAGATCGTATGTATATGAATGGCGTTCAGGTCAACGAAGCTGCATACACAGGCGCACTCAATCAGACGACGCATCCATTCGGTATCGGTTACGATCCGATCGACAAAGCCAATTATTTTGATGGTTTATTGGATGACGTTATGATATATGATGTAGCATTGACAGCAGCAGAAATCGCTTCTTTATTTGCCACTCAGTCTGTTCCACCTGTTGTTCCAGCTGGTTTGGTGGCATCGTATCATTTTGATGAATTTGGCAAAGATGGATCTGCGTTTAGCAATACTGCAAGCATGGTAGGAGCCGAAAGTACAACTGATAGATTTGGTTATGGTAATAGTGCCGTTGCTTTGAATGGCGATGACTCAGAAGTGACAGCCCCAAATTCTGCAAACGTAAATTCGCCTTTCACAACGATAAGTATGTGGGTAAAAGTCAATGCACTACCAGCAAATGGTGAAGTATTTATCTTATCAAATGGTGGTTGGCAAGAACGTCTCAAAATCTCTCTTCCTGACCATGGCAAACCCGTTTTCACTACCAATAATACGAGTGGGATCTCCGATATGGACTCTGGTAATGGCAACGATCTGAAACCTGGTCAATGGACACATCTCGTAATGGTGCATGATGGGACGAAAGATAAGATCTTTATGAACGGTGTGCTTAAGGCCGAAAAAGCAGTTGCTGGCGGTCTCAATAACACGACCAAAGATCTAGGTATCGGCTACAATGTCATCGATGGTGGCAATTGGTTTGATGGATCAATAGATGATGTAGAGATATATAATACAGCATGGACTGATCAAGCTGTCTCCGATTTGTACAATCTTCAATCAGCATTTCCTGGTACAGCGTCAAATTTAGTGGCTTCTTATTCTCTCAATGGTAATGCTTCTGATGACGCACAGTTTGAAAACGATGGAGAAATGGCTCCCGATGCGACCAGTACCACCAACAGACATGGCTGGGCAAACAATGCACTTCACGGAGCAGCGGGTGCACAAAATTCTATCGCACTTCAATCTGATTATACGACGATAAGTTTTTGGGTCAACCCTACTTCACTTCCTGCATCAGGAGAAGTATATTTAATGTCTAATGGTGGTTGGCAGGAAAGATGGAAAATATCCCTTCCATCTCATGGCAAACCTGTATTTACGACCCATGCTACAGCTTGTTGTAGTGATATGGACTCTGGTACACCATTAGTGGTTGGTCAATGGACGCACGTGGCTGTTGTGCACGATGGCACTAGTGATTTGATGTATTTTAATGGTGCTTTGGTCAATCAAAAAGCAACTGCTGGTGCACTCAACAAAACCAAACATCCACTAGGTATAGGCTTCGATCCGATCGACTTTGCAGGTTTTTTTGACGGTAGTATCGATGATGTTCAAATATATAATAAAGGACTTTCGGCAGCTGAAATTCTCGCTCTATATGATAATCAAAAAGTAGCACCAGTTGTTACCTCAGATCTAGTAGCAGACTACACTTTTGATAATTCAAAAAGGGACCAATCATCCTATAATAATGATGCTTACGGTAATGCTGTTGCTACAAAAGACAGATTTGGCAAATCCAATAAAGCGATACAAAGTGACGGCAAATCAACGTACACAGAAGCTGCCAACTCACCACAGTTAAATGCTGATTTTACATCAGTAAGTTTTTGGGTTAATGTAAAATCTCTACCTGCATCGGGTGAAGTATATATCTTGTCACATGGTGGATGGCAGGAGCGTTGGAAGATTTCACTTCCTTCTCATGGTAAGCCAGTATTTACGACACACACGGCTTCATGTTGCAATGATATGGACTCAGGTGGCGGCAACGAGCTAGTTCCTAACGTATGGAAACACGTAGTAGTTACGCATGATGGCATCACAGATCGTATGTATATGAATGGCGTTCAAGTCAATGAAAAAGCTTATGCTGGCGCATTGGGCAAAACCGTTCATGCACTTGGTATCGGTTATGATCCTATCGACAAAGGCAATTATTTTGATGGTTCCCTCGATGAAGTCCAGATATACGGTCGTGCATTGACCGCAGCAGAAGTGCTAGCGCTTTACACACTACAATCCTCAGCTCCAGCATCTTCGGATACCGAAAGTCCCTGCGCACCACTTAATTTATCAGCACTTGTAGATTTTACCAATGTTGATTTATCATGGGCACTGGCGAGTGATAATGTTGCCGTCACAGGATATAATGTCTACCAAGATGGCGCACTTTTGGGATCGACAGAAGACCTATCAGCTTACATTCCTAATTTGTCACCATTGACGACCTTTGTTTTTGGCGTTTCAGCCTTAGACGCAGCAGGTAATGAGTCACTAATTACGACACTTTCGGTCACATCTGGTCAAGATGAAACTCCTGATACCACGCCACCGACTAAGCCTGGCGACCTAAAAGGAAATGCAGGTGCAAATTCTGTTTTACTATCTTGGACGGCTTCAACGGATGACCGACAATTGCAAGGTTATGTAGTGTTGGTAGATGGTATATTTTCTGATAGCTTATCAGCGAGTGCGGTTTCTGTTTTTGTAAATGGACTAGAAAATGAGACTGCTTACACATTTGAAGTATATGCTTATGACCTTTCAGGTAATAACTCTGACATTGCTGAAATCACATTGAGCACAACAAAACCATTGGATACTGGTGAGCCAGGACTGGTAGCACACTACCCATTTGACGGCAATGCCAATGACGCGACTCCTTATAATAATCATGGGGTTGTTGGTGGTAATCCTGTTTTCGAACCGTCAACACATCCATTGGGGATAGGCGGACAAAACATCAAATTTGATGGCGATTTGGACTCCGTATTGGTAGCGAATGCTGTTCATTTGATTTCTGATTACACGACGGTTAGTTTCTGGATCCGTGTGGATGGACAAAATGCCGCTGTAGCAGAAGCATATATAATGGATTTTGGACATTGGGATCAAAGATGGAAAATATCTCTTCCACAACACCTTAGAATCGTTTGGACGACCAATGGCAACAATACACAATTCCCAACTTTTATCTCTGACATGGATAGCAAAGACGGTAATGAAATGGTCAAAGGATTTTGGTGGTATGTGACCATGGTGCACGATGGTGAAAAAAATATCATCTATGTCAATGGCGAAGAAGTCAATAGCAAACCAGTACCTACCAAGCTCAATAGTACATCTAGACCATTGTGTTTTGGTAGCAATCCAATAGAAGGTGGACAATATTTCCAAGGAGCATTGGACAATGTCAAGATATACAATAAGGCACTGTCAGCTGCTGAGATCAGTAAACTTTTCACATCAGGGACAACAGGTATCAAAGATTACGCTTTAGCTGAATATGGCAACATCGGCCTATCGCCAAATCCAGTCTCAAATGTCTTGAATATCTCACATTCATTCACATCAAAAAATGATGTAAAAGTGCGTATCTTAGACAATCTCGGTAGACAAGTTAGTGGATATGCGCCTGCAAGTGGCGATATTAATTCGGGCAATATGTCATTGGATATCAATGCTTTGTCTACAGGTTTGTATTTTGTCAATTTTATCATAGATGGTCAAAATATAGGATCTGTAAAATTCAGTAAGATCTAATAGTTAATAATTCTAAAGGAAGAAGAGTAGAGATTTTCACTCTTCTTCCTTTTATAAAAGTCCTTGACTTTGCGTTTCGAACAATCAACAACTGACATCCTCATGGCGACTAGATTTGCTAACAACCCCATTATTCTAACCTCCGATATCAAACCTAGTTCTGATGGCATGATTGTCGAATGTGTGCTTAACCCAGGCGCATTTAGATTTCAAAATAAGACTTGGCTCTTACTTAGAGTGGCCGAACGACCCATCCAAGAAGAAGGTTATGTCTCTTTTCCTATCCTAAATGAAAATGGCAACATTGAAATTCTAAAATACGATGTAACTGACCCAGATCTGGATATGTCAGACGCACGTATGGTAACCTATAAGGGCAAAATGTATCTTTCCACTATGTCACATCTAAGGCTTGTGTGTAGTGATGACGGCAAACAATTTTATGAACCAACGGACTTTCCTACAGAGATATTTGGGAAAGGAGAGCTAGAAACCTACGGAATAGAAGACTGCAGGGTGGCCATTATCGAAGGAAAATATGTCCTTACTTTTACTAAAGTGTCCGCGTTTGGCGTGGGAGTAGGTTTGATTACGACAACAGATTGGATACATTTCGACAGGGCGGGAATGATCATCCCACCACACAATAAGGATTGCGCTGTTTTTGAAGAAAAAATTGATGGTAAATATTTTTGTCTGCATCGACCGTCGGGTATAGACCTGGGTGGAAATTTTATATGGCAGGCTTCTTCACCGGATATGATCCACTGGGGTCAACACAAATGTGTAATGCAGACCCGTCCGGGTATGTGGGACTGCGCCAGAATAGGCGCCGGGGCTGCACCGATAAAAACAAAAGATGGCTGGCTCGAGATTTATCATGGAGCGGATTTTAACCATAGATATTGTCTAGGCGCCGTATTATTTGATCTCAAAGACCCTTCTATCGTGCTAGCAAGATCAATTGAACCCATATTACAGCCTGAAGCAGAATATGAGTTGACGGGATTTTTTGGCAATGTTGTTTTTACTAATGGACATATAGTGGATGGTGATAATGTACATATATATTACGGTGCTTCTGACGAAGTGATCTGCGGTGCAACCTTTTCCATTTCACAAATTTTATCTACCCTATCAAACCACGCATGATGTTTAGTAAATTTACACAGGAAATTAGCTTTTTTAACTCACATCCTAAGGGAATGCGCGTTTTGCTGCTGACCAATCTGATTTATGGTTTAGTAGGTCCTATCATTGAATTATTCATAGGAGCATATATCATGCGTAATTCCTCTGACATCAGTCTGGTAGTTATCTTTCAACTGGCTGTTTACACTGGTATTCCGTTGACATTTATGATCAATGGCTTTTTGCTCAACAAGATCAAAATCGCATGGCTTTACTCATTCGGGATGTTCCTAAGTGGTATATCCATGTTTGCCATGATGACCCTTCAGCAATTGGATACGATGGGCGTATTTCTGGCGGGTCTCATCATGGGTCTATCCTATGGCTTTTTTTGGGCCAATCGCGATTTTCTAGCGCTCAACACCACCAAAGACGGTACAAGAAATTATTATTATGGGATAGAGACTTTTTTTTACACCATGACGGGCATCGTTGTACCCCTTGCTGCTGGCGCTTTTATCGGCGCTACCGACAGAAACGGTTGGTTTGGCGGTCATGTTAATACAGCGTATTATATCCTTACTGCCATTGTATTTATTATGTCTATGTTTGCTTCGGTATTAGTACATCGCGGTGAATTTCAAAATCCTAAACGTGCGCCTTTTCTATTTATTAAATTTGACAGGATATGGAATAAAATGCTAGGGTTGGCATCGCTCAAAGGTCTGGCACAAGGGTACATAGTGACCGCGCCTACGATGTTGATTCTGAGTCTGGTTGGCAAGGAAGGTTCGTTGGGCCTGATCCAAGGAATCGCTGCCGCTGTATCTGCCATCTTATTATATGTACTTGGAAGGATCACAGGTCCTAAGCATCGTCTATTAATTTACGGCATAGGATGTTTGCTTTTTGTAGCTGGGGCTTTGTTTAATGCTGCGTTATATTCGGCATTCGGCGTAATCTTGTTTATGATGTGCCTGCTCTTTGCAAGACCACTGCTGGATATAGCATATTTTCCTATACAGTTGAAGGTCATAGATTATGTAGCAGAGAAAGAAAAAAGAAATGAGTTTTCTTATATATTTAACCATGAATTAGGCTTGTATTTAGGCAGGCTTCTTGGATGCGGCTTATTTATAGTTTTGGCAAGATATGTCAGCGAGTATGCGGCTTTAAGATATGCGCTATTAGTAATTGCTGTATTACACGCTCTTGGTTGGTTTATGGCGAGATCTATCTTGAGAGAAAAGGAAATGGAAGATGTAAATGAAATGTCAAGTACGCCAGCTTAATCATAGTTTTGCGTTGCTGACTTATAAATGATCGATGAATGAAAATTTTCAATTTAGGAATTATAGGATTCGGGGGATTCGGAAAATTTCTCTTTACTGCATGGAATCAAATTGACAATGTAAAAGTTACTGCGATTGCTGATTTAAATGCTGCAGCAATGACAGGAATTGAACATGTAACTTTTTTCGTTGACTGGACCGAAATGATCCTCTCAGAAAATATCGATCTGATAGCCATCGTAACTGAACCTTATACCCATCAGGAGATTGCTAAAGCTTGTATGCACGCAGGAAAACATGTTTTGATTGAGAAGCCATTGGCCGTAAGCACGTCAGATGCAGAAGCCATTATAAAGACAAGGGATCAAACGGGCGTAGTAGCAGCAATAGATTTTATCATGCGGTTTAACCCACTTTTACAAACCATTCAGTCTTTAACACAAGCAGGCGTATTTGGGAAATTGAGAAGAGTGGATGTTGAAAACTATGCCCAGGACGAACAACTGCCACCTGACCATTGGTTTTGGCACCATGATCGTTCAGGAGGGATACTTATTGAACACGCGGTGCACTTTATTGACCTGGTTCATTTTATAGCTCCCTCAAAACATGTGACCGTCAATGGATTAAAACACAACCGCAATCCATTGCAGGAAGATCAGATCATGGCAAATGTGCTTTATGAAAGTGGATTAATAGCAACCCACTACAATTCTTTTGCCCGCCCCGGTTTTTTCGAAACTACTGATATTACATTATCATACGATATTGCGGATATACACCTTCACGGCTGGATTCCGCTTTCTGCTGAAGTCAAAGTACTAGTCAATGAGCAATCCAAAAAAATGCTGCTTTCGAATCCTCTTTTTGAATGTCTTCATGCTGAACTTATAGAAAGCGTCACAGACGAATCAAGACCTAAAGGATGGGGCGTATCTGAAAGGGATGTTACAAAAGATAAGTCTTCTATTCGGTCAGGAGGCATCATGTATGAAGCCACCGAAATCATCACGGGAAGATTCAAGCTAGGTCACTCAAAACAGGAAGTCTATACCGATTGTGTCAAATCATCTTTATTGGATGTACTCCATAAAATCTCAGACCCATTGCACACGTTGACGGCTAGTCTTGAGGCGGGTCTCAGCAGTTTGGAAATCGCTGAATTGGCAACTAATTCAGCTAGGAATAACGCTTAACTTTTTACTTTTTTAATATGTCAAGATACATTTTTTCATTAATACTAATTTCATTCTTTACTTCCTGCGTTACTACAAAGTTTAGGCCTTCTGGAAGTCCTGTCACGCAGCGGAGTATCTCTGCGGTGGATAAAATGCCCTACCATCCCAAACCATACAAATACCGCGACTGGAAAAAAACAGCGCTCGATTTTGATGGTTATGTTTTTGATTTTAGTCAGAAAGGACCATTTCTTCCCTTGGTTTGGCTGGACGGGCAGAAAAGAAATTTTCCAGATACTACCTTTGGTATTTATACTGCCCTCGGAGACATCAGGATGGGGGCTGCTGCCAATAACGGTGAGAACCACGAAGCATTAGGAGCTTTGGGTGCTGTATTGGGTGCTACAATGGTGGGTATTGACAAAAGTGATCAGGGCGGTCGAAATTATGTCCGAATGCTCCGCAATTATTTTGCTAAAGATAATGGCTGGAATGTCATTCAGAATTTTACCAATAAAGGTGCCCACATCGGTGGTGGTTATGGCAATGACTTCTGGTATGAGGTACACAACAATGTCTTATTTTATAGTGTGGCTGATAAGTACAATGATGAAAAGGAATTTGATGACATCTTGTTGAACATTGCTGATCAGTTTTATAAATCAGATTCAGTGATGGGTGCTAATTACAGCTATTCCTATTTTTATTTTAAAGAAATGAAGGGTTACAAAAATCACATTCCAACCCAGGAAGATGTAGCTGGAGGATACGCTTTTGTTTTATATTCCGCTTGGGTAAAATTTAAAAACCCAAAATATCTCAAGGCTGCCAAAAATGCATTGAATGTAATGTACAAAC
>JANMMV010000788.1:0-2061 GCA_031373565.1 Saprospiraceae bacterium | reverse complement strand
GCCAAGCCCAGCAACCATTGTATAATTCTCGGTAGAACCAAATGATTGTAAATTCCATGGGTTTGACCAGTTTGCCGCTGCGACTTCGCTATCCCATGCCCAAAATCCACACAAGATCAACCCGAAAAGACTTACAATCTTGATGATGGTCAGGAAAGTGGATATCTTCTTACCGCCTTCGACACCACGAGAATTGACAAAACTTAAAAGGATGATGATTGCTAGGGATAGTAATTGGGCCGCGGTGATTTTGATAAACCCTAGATCTAACTTGACAATATCCTCGCTGACTGCAGGAACGAGATAGGCAGTAAACTTTGCAAAAGCTACCGCTACCGCTGCTATGGTTGCCGTCTCAATGATAGCAAAAAAGCTCCACCCGTATAGAAAACCCGTCAAGGGATTGTAAGCTTCCTTCAGGTATACGTATTGACCGCCCGCTTTGGGATACATACCACTCAATTCGCCATAACTAACTGCTGCTGTCATCGTCATAAAACCCGTAATCAACCAAACCGCAATCAGCCAACCAGCGCCACCTACGTTTCTGGTTATATCCGCACTAACGATAAATATGCCCGAACCAATCATGGATCCTACGACAAGCATAGTACCATCTAAGAGGCTGAGTGATTGTTTGAATGAGGTCTTATTTTGCTCCATTTTAATGCTAATTTTGGGTAAATCTAGTAAATAATTTGACTTAATGGACATTTTTGATGCTCAAATCGGCTGCAACGGCCATTAGTGTTAGCTTTGGGGAGTATCAAAGTATATGAAACGGAGATGCGGTAGGCAAAAGTCTGATCGTCTGTTTCCAGCGAAAAGAACCAATGTATTACTAGTTTTAAAATAAGCGGTGGTGACCCATGTTTGTACCAAGGTGTAGGTCGTTTGATAGCAGGGTTTTTGTGAGTGTATTGCAATTTTTGCTGCTGTTCTTTATACAACGTGAGGTTCAAGTAAATTAAGAAACATGTGGTGATTCAAGTTATAATGCGTTTCAGTAACGTAAAATCTGTGACTTCCAATAATTTTAAAACCAGCCTTAAGATAAAAGTTAACTGCCCTTTTGTTTCCAATCCAAGTGTATAGCCAGATACCGGATTGGTTATTCTTCTTAGAGATCTCGATATTGGTTTGTAAAAGTTCAATACCTAGTTTAAGATCAAAATATTCTTTAAGTAAGTAAATCCTATCCAACTTGGTTACATTTTCGGAAACAATATCGGGATGCTTAGCATGTAGATTTATTTTTGAAAACCCAACGGGAAACCCGTTGTAGCTAATGATGTGGTAAATATTATTTGCATCGTTAAGTTCTGCCTTGATTTCATTTTCATTATAATTCTTCTCAAGATACTCATTCAGGTTTTCCTCTGCAGTGCTGTCTTTGTGAGCTTCTGCTACTGATCTTCTCCCAATGGTGACAATTGATTTGTAATCTTCTTCTGTTGCCTTTATAACTGAAATCATATGGAGTATTTAAACTTACTTTCTAGCATGTCGAATGTCAAAATGTACCGCATGACGCATAGCAGCTAACGGTTATATTGGAGCTAATTTGCGGCCGTCTCGGGTACAAATCTAGGTCCTTTTTGTTATATATCTACTCATCATCTACGAGTGATCTTATTTGTAGGGTATTTTCAATAGTATTGAAACGTCTTCGATACCAGATTTTCTGAATTAACCTCCAAGCATTCCGCTGGGATACTAAGACTTATCATTTCCAAATCGGGCATTTATGGTGGATTTGGATACAATCGATTATTCTACATTGTACCAAATAATTTTTGGTATAGCTTGGAAAGTATTCTTGAGCTTTGTCGTCAATAGCCTTGCTAACGTGCATAGTGGTAAATGTAAGAATTACGCACTATTGCTCGTACTTACTAGCTCTATGCGCTTACAATGATAGCACGATCCCCAATCATGATCACTTGGTAAAGCTATAGAATGCATATGGTTGTCTTATGCCAACCACGGGCCAACCATGGGTCATCAATTAAGTACCTACGGAGTACCTACGGAGTATCTACGGAGTATCTACGGAGTATC
>JANMMV010000076.1:0-2882 GCA_031373565.1 Saprospiraceae bacterium | reverse complement strand
TTGATGATACCTGACTCCAACATCTCGCGAAGTAGATCGTTACCCTCACGAGTACGCTCGCCCACACCTGCGAAAACGGAGATACCATCGTAACCTTTGGCGATATTGTTGATCAATTCTTGAATCAAAACTGTTTTTCCTACACCTGCACCACCGAAAAGACCAATTTTACCACCCTTTGAGTATGGCTCGATCAAGTCGATCACTTTGATACCTGTGAATAGTACTTCTGTCTCAGTGGACAAGTCTTCAAAACGCGGTGGCTTGTTGTGAATGGAATACGTGTTCGTTCTATCTAAGGCAGGAAGTCCGTCGATTGGCTCGCCTACTACATTAAATACTCGACCTTTGATTTGATCACCAACAGGCATAGCGATCGGGGCACCCAAATCAGTTACATCCATTCCTCTAGTCAAGCCATCTGTCGAATCCATTGATACTGCACGTACACTGTCTTCTCCAAGGTGCTGCTGTACTTCAAGTATCAATACTTCGCCGTTTGCTCTTGTGATAGATAATGCACTAAGGATCTCAGGTAGATGTGCGTTTTCATTAGCGAAACTTACGTCTACTACGGGACCGATGATTTGTTTGATATGCCCAATATTTGCCATGTGTGGTTAGAATTTTATGTTATTATACCTGTTTTCTCGAAAATCGGCACAAAGATAAGACTTATAGACCATAAAAACAAAAGCTTTTTACTATTATTTCAAGGAGAAAATGGAATATTTTTATCAAATGCCACCAACGATTATTTCTTCAAATAGATAGGATATAACCGTCTACTACATAATATGTGGACTGAAGGCTAAAAAATGAAATATTATTATGACGACTTTTTAATGTTTAGGTGGCTAATGTTGGAAATTTTACCCCCGAAAGTTAATCGAAAACAAAATTTTTTCTTGACTGCCAAAATAGCATCGACTTTGGCTACTTCCTGCCTTTCCAGGCTTTAATAGCTAACAATCTTGTCAAAGCGATACCCTGACTTGCGTCCAGATCCTCGCCTTCGTACTCAAGTTCTATATATCCTTTGTACCCAGATGCTTTGATTATATCCATCATGCGATAGAAGTCGATATTGGGCTCGAGTCCTTGACTATCAAATTGAAAAGCCTTTGCACTGACAGCTCGTGCATATGGCATCAGTTTAGTCATGCCATCATATCGGTCAAACCTTTTTATACATGATCCACTATAATAGTCATCACGATCACGCTCCCAGCACCAGTTATCAAAATCAGGCAAGGCATGCACTGCATAAGGATTGAGTTCTTTCATCAACGAAAGTAGCCAGTCGCCATTATTGGAAATGCCCCCATGATTTTCAATTAATAATTGTATGTTTTTAGTAGCAGCGTATTTTTGTAGTTCTTTGACGCTGGCTATTGCGCGATCTTTGATTTGTTCAGGTGTACCTTTACCGTGGATATTCAAACGGACACCATAACAACCTAGGTATTGTGCTGCATCGATCCACTTTTTGTGCTCATCTATCGAGAATTTTCTTGCACCGGGCTCTTCAGCCGCCAGTTCACCCAATCCATCTAATAATATCAATACCTGTTTTATTCCTGCTTTACGAGCGGTCGTTTTAAGCGAATCCAAAAAAGGCTTATTGTCAACTTTGTTTTTAAAAAAGGCATTGACATAATCTATGCCATCGAAGCCTAAATCAGCGGCCTTCCTGATAAATTGCTGATTTGTCATCGCGCCACTGCGCAACTCTTTATTAAATGTCCACTGGCCGAGTGTTAATTTCGGTGCCTTTGATTTAAATGTAGAATTCGACGCACATCCGAAACAAAGGATGGCTGCTAAAGACAGGAAGTAACATTTTTTTAAAATCATAACATAGTACGGTTGATTGCTTTTTGCCAAGCGTTATACAATAAATCTATTTTCGACACAACAAAGGATGGTTCAAATAACTTATTGACTTTTCTGTTTTTGCGAATGGTATTTGCATCCCACAATTTGATATACATGCCTGCGAGATAGGCAGCTCCCATAGCCGTTGATTCGATATTTTCTGGTCGTTCGACAGGGACGCCTAGGATGTCGGCTTGAAATTGCATCAGGTAATTATTGGCGCAAGCCCCTCCATCTACTTTGAGCTCTTTCATTGCCGAACCCATATCCTTTTGCATCGCTGTAATGATGTCTTTAGACTGAAAAGCGATGGCATCAACAGTGGCTTTGATGATGTGTTTGTCAGTCGTTCCACGCGTGATACCGTAGATCGCGCCGCGTGCGTACATATCCCAATATGGTGCACCTAAGCCCGCAAATGCAGGAACTACGATCACATCAAATTCATCAGCTAATTCTTGGCAAATGGCTTCAGTTTCACTCGCTTTGTGAACAACTTTAAGTCCATCGCGAAGCCATTGAACACCTGCCCCCGCTATAAAAACACTACCTTCAAGCGCATAACAAGGTTTACCAAGCGCATCGCAAGCTAATGTCGTGATAAGACCGCTGTGAGATTGCACAAATGTATCGCCAATATTCATCAATAAGAAACATCCCGTCCCATAGGTGTTTTTGCCCATACCCGCTTCAAAACAGGCTTGGCCAAACAAGGCTGCTTGCTGATCACCAGCGACGCCGCCGATCGGAATCTTAACACCTTCATAATCGAAATGTCCAAAAAACGATGAAGACGTCTGCACCGTCGGCAGTACATTTGCAGGAACTCCTAAGATTTCCAGCATATGGGTATCCCACTCTTTGGTTTTGATATTGAAGAGCATTGTACGTGACGCATTGGTGTAGTCGGTGACATGATGCTGACCATTTGTCATCTTCCAGATAAGCCAAGTGTCGATTGTACCAAAGCATAAGTCACCATGTTCGGCGGCATTTCGAGCCCC
>JANMMV010000074.1:0-1840 GCA_031373565.1 Saprospiraceae bacterium | reverse complement strand
TCTTTTCCAAATAAAATGCGATCCTGATATTTTGTGAAAAATGCGTTGGCAGCCCGTGGTTGTCTGCCCAGTTCAGCTATGACAGCGCCTATTTCAACATTCATATTAGGCATTGCCTCCAGATTTTCGGCCAGTTTGGTAAGATTGTTTGGATACCATCCCATATGTGCATTAATGAAGGTGGTTTTGCGGTGTTTTTTAATAATATTCAGTTGTTCAGTCATGATTTGTTCCCACGAAGCTTCAAAGTTTTGACGGGATCGTCCGCCCCGAGTTTTCAGCTCCAGCCAGCGTTCGTTGTTTTCATCCGCTGGTTGCCAGAAGGCCGCCGGGTCACCCGAATGAATCAAGATTGGAATTCCTAATCTGCCGCAAGCTTCCCAAACAGGATCAATACGGGGATCATCAATTTTTATTCTTTTGCCGGCGCTGTCTTTATCGTCCATGCCCTGGCTCTTATAAATCTTTAATCCACGGGCGCCATTTTTTACATCATTTTCCAACCCTTTGACTGTATTCAATGCCCAATCGACATCATCAATACTTTTAATATTGATATTGGCAAACACTACAAACCTTCCCGGCATGTATGTATTGGCACTGTCAACCATTTTTTTAAGTGCATCACCCGTGCCCCCACTCAGGTTTACAATGATCTGCATATGCATGGCATCCATTTCTTTTCTCAATTTTTCAAGGTATGCCTTATCGACTCCTCTGAAATGATGGCTGTGTACATCTATAAAAGGAAATTTAGCTGCAGTAAGTTTATGTTCTGGGACCACCAAAGAAGAAGGTGGGTCATATTTTTCGAAATCCATTATTTTGGAATCGCCCGAAGAGGAGGACGGTTGGGGCTGAGCGTGTATACAGAATACAAAGAAGGTGAAGATGGTGGTGGCACAGGTCCACAAGCTGCCTACACAGACCTACGAAATGAGATTTTTGACCAAGCGATGGGAGACGAAGTTACTTTAGCTTTGAATGCCATCAAACCCGAGTTTAAAGAAGTGATTTGGTATTGTGATATCGAAAGTATGTCTTATGAAGAGATAGCAGAGATATTGGAATTGCCGATAGGTACTGTCAGATCGAGACTTTTTAGAGCTCGAAATGACTTGAAAGCCAAGCTGAAGTCTTATGCTGAAGAAATGGGGTACAAAGACTTTAGAGGGCTCAAGAAAAGTAGTGGAGTAGCTTTTTCTTTTGATGAGGAAGAATAAGTACTTCGCAGTGTGATCGACAACACAATTATTAATTTATATAGATCCCGATCTAGTATCAGGTATTTGCTAAGCTAATCGACTTATGAATAATTTTAACAACGGTCCAATTATTACGAAAAAGATCATCAACTTGTACTTAGACAACCAGTTGCCCGAAGATCAGTATTCTCGTGTACAACAGCAAGCTACATCGGACCCACGCATCATCAAGATCATTCGCCAAGAGCAAGATTTTAGAGATTTTGTAAAAAATAGTGTAAAGCCTGTGGAAGTGTCTTCAAGAGTTATGGATGCAGTCAACCAAACCATAGGAAGAGCAAATCAATAAGCTTATTTTAATAGCATCATTGATTCCATAGTTTGTAAATGATGCTAAGTGCGCTATCCATTTACGCGACGGTTTCGTACAAAAGTTAATTTTACATCGGGCTATCCAATTCTAAGATCTTTCTTTGAACCCATAGTTCCACATCTTTACTTAAGCCTTGCTGAAAAAGTCGACACCAGTGTAAAACACGATTTCTGGTTTTTACCCGTTCAAAAACCAGCGATAGCGAGCGAAAAATCGGAATTGCGTCTATTGCCACATATTGAACGGATGCCCAAGCAAAAAC
>JANMMV010000650.1:0-1677 GCA_031373565.1 Saprospiraceae bacterium | reverse complement strand
TTATTTACTGGATATCAACAGCAATATGTTGTGGAGTGATGTCCATGTCAGCTTTTATGTATTTTACAAAAACAGAAATGGTACGGGGATTTTTTACACATCTCAACTACCCTGCACACATAGTTATTCCGTTGGCAATAGCCAAAGTGCTAGGGATCGTGGCGATCCTTTCTCGTAAATCTCCGATGCTAAAAGAATGGGCTTATGCAGGATTCTTTTTTGATGCTCTACTAGCGGCACATGCGCATTTTGCCGCAGGTGAAAGCTTTTGGATGGGCTTGGCTGTTGCCGCAGCCGTATTGGTGTCGCGTTATTATGGTGAGAAAACATATCCATTTGCATAATAAGATTTATTATTTCTTTTAATATCTCAATCAACAAAAGTCCGTCTAAGACCGTTAATTAATACATGGACCAAAAAACAGGTACGGATTGGGCATTGTTAGGACGAGTCCTGAAGACCGCTTCGCCATTTAAATCGCTCTTTTATACTTCTATTCTCTTAGCTATCGCGGTGACACCATTCTCGATCGCACAGCCATTTATAGTCCAAAAAATGGTTGACAATCATATCATACCCAAACAATTTGATGGTTTACTCTGGTGGGCAGGGTTTTATCTTGTTACTTTGATTATCAATGTGGTGATGAAGTATTATTTTATCTATGTAACGGCGCAACTAGGTCAATCCGTGATTAAAGATATGAGACTCAAAGTCTATAAACACATATCTAACCTAAATCTAAAATATTTTGACAAAACACCTATCGGCACTTCGACCACTAGAACGATCAACGATATAGAATCTATCAACAATGTGTTTGCCCAAGGAGTTATCACCATCGTCGCAGATATGCTTACGCTAATCGTTGTGATTTTAGTTATGTTTTATACTAGCTGGAGATTAACGGCTATCGTACTTATGACAATGCCTTTTATGATTCTAGCGACCTATATTTTTAAAGAGAAGGTTAACGTAACTTATCAAAAAGTACGTAATAAGGTCGCTGAAATGAATGCTTTTCTTCAAGAACGCATTTCTGGTATGAAGGTTTTACAATTGTTTAATGCTGAACAAAGCCAATCGGCCATTTTTAAAAAAATTAATTATGATTACACTAGTGCAAATCTAGATTCAGTCTTTTACTATGCCGTCTTTTTTCCCGTTGTCGAATTGGTATCGGCCATCGCTTTGGCACTAATGATATGGCTTGGCGCACGAGGTTATATCCAAGGAAATGTAAGTTTCGGCGCCCTAATCGCTTTTCCTCTATATCTTAACCTTATGTTTCGTCCTATTCGATTTATGGCAGACAAGTTTAATACCTTACAGATGGGTTTAGTGGCATCAGAACGTGTTTTTAAATTACTGGACGATACGGAATTTCTTGAACCCACTGGAAGCGTTTTCCCTACAAAACTTCATGGTGATATTCGTTTTGAGCACGTTGATTTTGAATATGTCAAAGATAGCCCTGTCCTCAAAGACGTGAGTTTTGACGTGAAACCAGGCACTACCCTGGCTATCATAGGAAGTACAGGATCCGGCAAATCTACGATTATAAGTATACTCAATCGATTTTACGCAATCAAAAATGGCTCTATAACCATTGATGGAATAAACCTTAACGAATACGATGTAAAGGCGTTGCGAAGACGGATATCAATCGTCTTACA
>JANMMV010000069.1:0-7047 GCA_031373565.1 Saprospiraceae bacterium | reverse complement strand
AATCGGAAAATGTGGTATGTCAATGTAGGAAATACTCATGGTTTCTGTAAGTCGATCCACGAGGCTACCTAAGCCTGTGCCTAGAACTATAGCTGTTTTGGCATCGACCGCTACTTTCGATAAAATATAGGCGCAGCTTTCTTGAATATCATCAAATAAATGGTCATTCATACCTAAAGATGGTTGGATTTAACTAGGTAAATGTACATTCAATTTATCATCGCACCTAATTTTTATCATCACTTTTTATATCTTTGCGATTGTTAGCATTACGGTGGATATAATTATAACCTTTAACAATTTATGGGGCATATAGACAGTCATTTAGAAGGTTATTTAAAAAAACATTACATCCATCGAAGCAATTGGTTGCGAGCTTCAGTTTTAGGTGCTAATGACGGCATCATTTCTATTTCGAGTATCGCAATCGGCGTTGCCGCGGCGAGTACCAGCAGAGATCCTATCATTTTGAGTACGCTAGCGGGTCTCGTGGCTGGCGCCTTAGGGATGGCTGCAGGTGAGTACGTCTCAGTGAGTTCTCAAACAGATACAGAACTTGCAGATATAGAGCGCGAAAGGATAGAGCTATTAGAAACTCCCGAAGAAGAATTGGCTTTGTTGGCTTATATTTATGAAAAAAGGGGACTAAAAAAAGAAACTGCATTAATTGTCGCCCAAGAATTTACTGAACATGATGCGCTCGGGGCACATGTCAGAGATGAGTTGGGTATCAATGATATTAGTCAAGCAAATCCTACACAAGCGGCATTAGCATCAGGCGTTTCTTTTACGGTAGGCGGTATATTGCCACTGGCAGTAGCTTTGTATGCACCGATAGATCGTATGGAGTACTACATGTATGGATTTTCTATATTTTTTCTGATAATTTTGGGTACTGTATCTGCAAAGACAGGAGGATCTAGCGTCGGTAAAGCGATTATTCGTATCACCTTGTGGGGTACGTTAGCGATGGGATTAACGGCGCTCGTCGGATACTTTTTTGGCATCAGAATCTAAGATAGCATTCTTGAGTACGGGGGAACTTTCTATTCATAGTAGTTGGTGATATCTTGCTATTTTTGTACTTCATATTGTTAAACTACTAAGTTTTGTTAGTTTTGTCAATCATAAATTTGCTCATGCCTAGATGCTTTGTTTTATACTTTATTTTGTTCCAATTATCAACTAAGATAGCTGCTCAGCCAACGATTCCTTCAGCTGGTTTTGTTTTTAATGATGTCATTGTGCCTAGGATAGATGTGAATATTGATCCTGATACGCTGGCGATTATATTGGATAATGTATCGTCCAATATATCCTATTCTGCTGACTTTTATTGGGATGATGGCACAAAAAGAGATACGGTAGAAAATGTAGGTTTGAGATTGCGTGGTAATACTTCGAGAGTGTCTGCCAAGAAGTCTTTTAAAATTGAATTTACCCATTTCGGAGGCAAAAAATTCCATGGCTTGTCAGATCTCAATCTCAATGGAGAACACAATGACCCATCCATCAGCCGGGCAAAAATAGCGTGGGATATCATGGTAATGGCTGGCATTGAAGCACCCAGATCCAATCACGTTAGATTGTTCATAAATGGTGAATATCGGGGCCTTTACCTCAACGTTGAGCATATAGATAATGATTATCTTACCAAACGAAACAAAGATCCTGATGGGCAATTATTTAAGTGCTTTTATGGCGTTGATTTCACTTTTTTGGGTACAAATCCTAATGACTATAGTCGCACGGTTTATGAGCCACAAAACAACATAACTGAGCCAGATTTCTATAGTCTTATGTTATTTACTAAGGCATTGGATGACATTAATAACCCTAATTTTAGATGCAATTTAGAAAAAGTATTTGATGTCGATGATTATCTAAAACGGATGGCACTCGAAGTGCTGATAGGCCACTGGGATAATCCAATCTACAACAAGAACAATGCTTATTTATATCACAATCCTGCAACTGGAAAATATGAGTTGTTGAGTTATGACATTGATAATTCGCTTGGTATCGACTGGTTTGATATCGACTGGTCGCAACGAAATATTTACTCTTGGGCACATCCTACAAGTCCTAGACCCATATTTAATAACCTATTAAAAGTGCCAGAATACAAGCGAAGATATGGTTATTATATCAGTGAATATCTTACTAAATTTTTTAATCCAGTATTTTTATCCCCGCACATCGAGAAGATCAAAAATAGTATAAAAGAGTATCGTGGACAAGATATTTATGCATCATATGATTATGGATATACTTATGATGACTTTATCACTTCATTTGATAAGCCTACTGGCGCACATGTCAAAAATGGCATCAAAGAATATATAACCATTCGCCACAATACCGCAAAAAACCAATTGCAAAATACGGTTACAACACCCATAATTGAATATTCAACTATCACATGGACCGCCACCAATGCCACTATTCGATTCAACATTAATCATACTTCAACAGTAGTGGTGAAGGGGTATTATAAGTTAGGAAATGGTGTATGGAATAGTAAAATATTATTAGATGATGGCATCGCTCCAGACATGGTGGCACAAGATGGAAGGTATGCGATGTCGTTTGGTTATACAGACAAACCTGTGGCATCGATATACATTGAAGTTAGCGACGCATTGGGTAAAAATGCCAGACTTCCTATTTGTAGTTCTTTTGAGGTAGATCTAGGTTATGATCCTACTCCCAATATCAGAATCAATGAATTTATGGCTGACAATACCACCATTGCCGATAATGTTGGCGAATTTGAAGACTGGATAGAGATCTACAATGCGGATGCATCAGCGATATATTTGGGTGATTATTTCATCACAGATACGCGTAAGACGCCTAACAAATGGCAGCTACCATCGATGGACCTCAATGTGGGAGAATTTTTGCTTATTTGGGCAGACGAAGATCAAGATCAAGGTGATAATCACGCCAATTTTAAACTTTCAAAAGCAGGAGAATTTGTGGGCATTTATGATAGTGAATTCAATAGTTTTGCGCCCATTGATACGTTTAGTTTTGAATCCATTTTGTTAAATACTGCTTATGGACTATATCCTAATGGTCAAGGTCAAATTGTCAAATTATCAAGTCCTACACCAGGTGTGTCCAATGTTTTGACTGATATAGAAGATCAATTAACTCAGAAATACAGTTTGATTCCAAATCCTGCTCAGGACTATATTACCGTCGCCAATATAAAGCCTGGAGATCAGCTTGTAATCAGGGATGCGCAAAGCAAAATCTGGTTAGATAAGGTAATAGCAACGACCACTGATTCACAAACAGATGTATCAAGTTTACCCCATGGATTGTACTTTTGGCACGTTATAAACGGCGGGAGGGAATTTGTTTTGAAATTTGTGAAGTTGTAGTGTTTGAAATTCTAGGAAAATTGAAAAACAATTCAAAATATTACTGAACATAGTGCAATAAGTTAAAATATGATATCTAGGTTTAAATCATATCATCTAGATTCCTTCATGTCTATAGGTCACTGTGTAAATTGTAGCTTTCACAATTTCTTCCTTGCATCTAGTGGCAAACCATCATATCTAAGTGGTTAGTTCTTTTTACCATTAATTCATTTAATTTTGTTTTGCTAAAACAAGTAAAATGAAAAAGGTCTTAGTTATATTTTTGATACTGTTGCTTTTTATTGCACAAAATCTCTTGGGGCAAAGCGCTGATACATTAGCCGCTAGGTACAGCTATCTTGATTCGGTCATTGAAGTAACTAGTCAAGATCATTTATCTGAATGCGTAGTCGCAGCTAAAAATCAAGTATCTATCGCCGTTTTGATGGATAACGATTCATTGTTATACGAGTCCAAGATGAAGTTGGCTGAGGCATTAAATGAACTCAGCATTTTCGATCAAACCATTGACATCCTGTACGAATTGCTTTCAAAATTAGAGAAAAATCCTAGTGATAAGCGAATTTCAAAACTACAATTCAACTTAGGAGCATCTTACTTTCAAATGGATGATTACACCAAAGCCTATGCTTTTTTTCAAAAGTCGAAGAATACCGCACTAATCCACAAGTTGTACGGAGACACCATCGCTATCAATTCGGAACTGGGCTTGACATTGGTAGGACTAGGCCGCAAAGATGAAGGCTTAGACCTACTCAGCAAAACGGTTGAAGCCGCCAAAAAAGGAGGTGCCGCAGAGAACATTTGTGTAGGCTTAGACAATCTTTCAAATGCATATTTTGAGTTAGGAGACTATCTAAACGCATTAAAATACCAAGAAGAGATACTGAATTTCCCAGAATTTACTAACTCATCTTTGCAAAGAAAGGCAGCCATTCAGCAGCATTTAGCTACAATCAACATCCAGCTAAAAAGGTGGCAAACGGCACAAAGACACACAGATCTTTCCATAAAGTATGCCAGTCAACTAGGCAGCAATTACTGGCTTTTTGATTGTTATAAAGATCAAGCTGAGATATATGAAGCAACTGGAAATTACAAAGAAGCACTGGCCTTCCATCATAGATATATCATCCTGAAAGACTCTGTTTACAAAAGCGACTATGATACAAAAATGAGTACTATGGCTAATCTTTATGAAGTGGAAAACAAGGAGCATCAAATCAACGAGCTTACAGTAACACAGGCTTTGACAAAAGCCAAAGTACAAAGGCTTTATTCAATTTTGGCCGCACTTGGACTATTGTGTGGATTACTGGTCACTTATTACTTTTATAGAAAAAATAAATCCGAAAAGGAGTTGCAACAAAGAATCGCTTTTCAACTATTGCATGTCCAAGAAGAAGAACGCCAGCGCATTTCGCAAGAACTCCATGATAGTATAGGGCAAAACATACTCTTTATTAAAAACCAAATCAACAGTGATATGTCGACTACTGATCTAACAAAACTTAGAAAATCCGTTGACACCGCACTCGAAGAACTAAGGAATATATCCAAGAATCTTTATCCAAATCAGTTAGAAAAATATGGTCTAACAGCTGCTGTGGAATCACTCGCTCAAGAAGTTAACCAACTTTCGGGTATTTTCGTAAGTAGTGACTTAGAAGGAATAGATGACGTATTGAACAAAAATGTTAAAATTAATTTTTATCGTATCATTCAGGAATTTGTTAATAATACGCTCAAGCATGCAGACGCCACCGCGATAAGAATCACAGCGCACCAATTCGAGGATACGATAGAGCTAGTCGTTCAAGATAATGGTAAGGGGTTTGATAAACTAGAATGGGAGCGCAAAGCAAATATATCTTTTGGCCTGATCAATATGGAAGAGCGAATCAAGATGCTCAAAGGGAAATGTAGCATTGAATCTGAACCTGGTAAGGGAACTAAATCAATATTTACAATCCCTATTTAAATTTGATCTTAAATTAATATAGAAATCTTAGCAAATTGCTACTTTTGTTTTTGATATGATTAGACCAATTTTTCTTTCCGAAACGAAAATCTATATTTATTTCATTTGAAGATTATCATCGCTGACGACCACCCCATCTATCGCAATGGCATTAAAAGCGTCATTGAGACGATGCCTTTTGCCACTTTAGTAGGAGAAGCAGCTGATGGTATAGAAGCGTATCAGCTTATCATCGGCAACAGACCAGATATAGCTATTTTGGACATTGAAATGCCGTTACTTACAGGACTAGATGTATGTAAGAAGGTGATGAGCGAAAAAAGCGAAACGAAATTTATCCTTCTGACGATGCACAAGTCGCGCGTCTTTTTTGAAGATGCGATGTCAACCGCTGTTAGTGGATACCTACTCAAAGACAGTGCAGGACAAGAGCTGATCGAATGTATAGAAACCGTCATGGCAGGTAAAAAATATATCAGTCAAAACATAGCTTCATACCTGACTGATCATCTTGCAGTAGCTAATTCGGATCAATTACAAATGGTTAAAGCCCTGCTAACGCCTACCGAAAAAGTAATACTGAAACTTATTTCTGAAGGTAAAACATCGGCTGAAATTTCTACTGTCCTATTCGTCAGTCCCCACACCGTTGAAAATCACCGTGGCAATATCAACAAAAAATTGCGACTCGATGGCGAAAAAAACGCACTCCTTAAGTTTGCTATGGAGCATAAAGGTTTTCTATAGTTAGCTATAAATTTATTTTCGGTTATATTCTTTTTATTGCTCATTAGTGGTTACCCACTATTTCCCATGATGCGGGTCTGTGCTACTTTTGTGGTATAGTTATTATTTATTCATACCTTTTAAATCACTATCTAATGAAGACATTTTTTACCCTTATTTACAGTTTTTTCTTGTTGGTAGTTTGTAAAGCTCAGACTCCACTTACTATCAAAGCGACTGATATTCCGATACCGAATGGGACCTTTACGTACGATGATTTTAGCACTAAAAACCCTACATCACCATCAATTGGCGCCGATAAAAATTGGAATTATGGCACTTTATTTGGCAATGACTCATTCAAGGTCACCTATTTTGAAGAGATTGATACTTTTTTTACAAAATTTGGCGTAGATAGTTACGTTGGTAATTTTAAAAGTCTCACACCGCAGCTAGGATATAATCTAGATATTGAACTGGATTTCAATGCAACTGGTGTGGAAGACAAAGGTGTCTACATCAGCAAACAAGTGTATTCACTGCAAAATTTCACGGGCAATCCTGCTGACAATCTTACATTTCCTTTGCAAGGTTATGTGATAGATTCACCTCGGAAATTTATGCAGTTCCCGATGACTGCAAATTCGTCATGGTCAAGTGTTTCAACTAGAATCAACGATTTTACCCTAAAAATTGCTGCCTTTGGTCTCAATGACGTACCATCTCAGCATGTATACAGGACAGTACGTAAGGACACTATTGTAGGATGGGGCAAACTTCGAGTATACACACCACAAGGGCCGAGCATCGCGTATGATGTACTAGTAGACAAGGTACATCAATATAGCATAGATAGTTTTTTTGTCGGCGGTGCTTTAGCCCCTACAGCGTTGACCAATGCTTTTGGGATCAAACAAGGACAAATCACCGATGTCGCTCGACAGT
>JANMMV010000068.1:0-1779 GCA_031373565.1 Saprospiraceae bacterium | reverse complement strand
GAGGCGATTGGTGATTTCCACCAGATAGGCGACCGTGACTTCTTCGCCTTGCTGGTAAAGTGCTCGTGCCTCTTGGTTTGTCATCGTCTTGGCTGGTATCCTACCTCAAATCTGCGGAAGGCGAAAGCGGTGTGTAGTTACTGAATCCTTAGAGCATTTTGCAACTTATTCACAATATCGTAGTCTTTAGTATGATTTAACGATTTAGCTAGTGATAAAACCTTAATTATCGACAGATATAATTGCTTAGGTATTAATTCGTTACATACTTGAGGTGAATGTAAGAATTTTAAATTTCTCGGGATCTTAATTGGATCTAAAAAATATTGCCCATCAATTAAAGAACATTTAATATTCAATATTTCTGGTAAAAATTTTAATATTTTTTCAGAATCTACAGATTCGGAATTTATTATACTTATCAATAAATTTTCAATATCTTTATTACATACTATAGGATTGCGATCACTTCGCTTATTTAGGCTAGCAACAAAAGAACCTAGTGTTTGTGATTGTGGAATACACTTAAAAGTGTCTCCATCTTTAGGTTGCGTTTTATCTAAAATCGGAGCAGTAAACTCATTTTTCTGTTCATCATATTTATCGTTAAGGTAAAGCTCATAAGTATATGCTCCAACAACATCAAAAACAAAACGATCACTCAAAGGATAGACACGATCCACTTTTAAATTAGGATTTAACCGCCCAGAAAAACACCATGTGTCTAAGCCTGCAATTTTGCGAATGTTAAATTCAGTAGTCTTCCGAGGAAGCCTTTCCAAATGATTAATCAAGGCTTGTATCATTTCATTTAGATTTTCATAATAACACTGATAGAATACTTTCGTGAAACAAGAAGCAATCTCTTGGTTGTTTAAACTGCTTACATCAATGAACTCTTTCGTATTTAATAATTCTGGTTTTTCAGAAATATATTTTGCAATAATAGACATAGTCAAACTAATATCATAGCCTTGGTATTCTGATTGAAAATCAAAAAATTGGCGAATAACAACATGAATGTTTTTACACATCAAAAGGATTTCGTTGTAAGTCAGACTTGTCGTAATCCCTAAGTCTTTATAATTATAACTCAACAAACGAATATCTTCATCTATTCCTTTTTCTTCAAAATACTCATCCATCCATCCGTCAGTCGATTTTGGATTAATCAGAAACACGGGTTTAGAAATCGTACATTTTTTTTGCATATCATTGTTACAAACGAAGGGATATTACAAGCAACTGTTATAGGTTTCATAACGTATATAGCTCTTAGTTCGCAAGGAAATCACTTTGCAGACGTGGGTAACTTGAGATATACCCACGTCTCCAAATACTTATATGTTGAAATCCTAGTCCACGCTGAACTCTCCGAAGAATACCAGCATTATTCAGCATCAGTTTTCCCTTTAAGGATGCCCTTAACAGACTTTGTCTCACCAGCGCCAATCATCATGACATATTTCGCCGGCGGAGTATTTACTAGAGGTAGAGCGTAGAATTCATCCAACCCCAAGCACGATCCTCCAGTGCTCACATGTTCCGAGGCTCCCCCAATTTCGACACTTGACTCAGCCTTAGCAGTTCCCGCCCATGTAGAACCTGATGCACCAAGTGTGTAAAAGATATTAACTGTCTGTTGGCTACTGCTATTATTCCTGAATTGCTGTACAATTTCTGCTGTAAAATTTGCATGCTTTTTATTTACAGCATTATAAGCATTGCATTCAATGCGTACATAAGTCTGACTCCTGTCAGTGTCGGTATATTCACCCC
>JANMMV010000623.1:0-5285 GCA_031373565.1 Saprospiraceae bacterium | reverse complement strand
GGTAATATGATTTTCTAATTTTTTCATTGAGCTAAACTTACGTTTAAAATTTCGTTCATATTCTTCTTTTTTACGAACAATGTCTGTAAAATCATCGTTATCTGTTTTCCCACTTTCTATAAATTCAACAATTAGTTTTTTTGATGATTTAAGTTCGTCTACTACATTTGATAATTCTACTGAATATTTTATTTCATTTTGTACTTTTAAAATTGTTTGAAGTATATATGATTTATAAAAAATTGAATTATTAAAGCCAAGGTCTTTAAGCCCTGAATTTGATGGGTCATTTATAACCAAATTTAAATTGAGATGAAAATGTCGTTTATATATTTTGCCCAATTCACTCAATTCAGAGTTAGTAGCACTATTGGCATAACTTTTAATTAAATTTTTGAGATTTTCATCTATATCCTTCCCGACTTCTATGCATTTTTCTATGTTATTTTTCTTAAATAAATACACCATATACTCTATTGCACCTTCTATATATGTGACATTATCCATTTTATATACTTTTTGAATAATATCTAATGATGATTGGTGTAAATGCCCCACTTCACTTTTGGGATTTTGAATATACAATATTAGAGCCTTCTTTCTTAAACTTAGAGCATAATTTATTGATAATTTTCCCTCATTAGCAATAATTATATCAAGTGCATCATTACAATAATTCAATGCAAGCTCTATACTATCTTGCTCTAAATATATATCACTCAGACTAAGCATAGCTTTTGTGTAATTACCATTTTTTACTTTTCTAGAGGACATAGTTTCCTTAAAAATTGCCTTTGACTTAGCAAAGTCTTTTTTCTTCCATAACAAATGAGCTTGAAGTTCTTTTGCACTTAGTAGTTCATCTTGATGTTTAAACGAGGTAGAAAATACATCTATGATATTTTTGGAATAGTAAAATGATTCTTCTACTTTTCCTAGTTCTAAGAGTAATTTTGCATAATTGTATTCAGTTATAGCTATATCTATCCCATCAGATTTCTTAATGGAATCTAAGTTTATTTTAATTTCAATAGACTTTGCAAAACATTCTTCAGCCTTCTCATAATTACTATATTTTATATAGATGTCTCCAAGCTGGTTTAAAATTCTTGCATATTGCATATCATCAGTTGATGACATTCTATTTTTAATATTTCGTGCATCTTCAAGTGTTTTTTTAGAGGCTGTATAATTCCCTTTTTGAGAGTGATAATAACCTAATGAATTTAATGTCGCAATGTAATGAGTTGAAGTTTCTCCATACAATTTTAAAAAAAGTCTGGAAGCCTCTGTTACATGTTTGTAAAACTCATGTAGGTTATTTTGAGAATAGTATTTAGTACTTAAATTGAAATTAACAATGGCCTGTTCTTTTTCATTGGAGCTGCCACAAATGTTTAGTGCTTCTTTTAAGAAGTAAATGGTTGAATCTTGATGAATTTCACTTGAATCTTGTGCATATAGTAAATCATGATATCTGCTTTTTAAACGATATAGACAAATAAAATCTGATGTATCGCTTTTATTAATATTTCTTAAAATACTTTCAGTTGCAGATTTTAAGTCAATTATACTTAATTTAGAATACTTTCCGAAGCAATCATCTTGACTTTGACCAATATTTGAAGTTAATACCATCAGCAAAATAAAAGTAACTCTATGACATGACACATTATTTCTAATATTTGTACATATTATATGTTTCGCTTGTCCAAGAAGATTCATAAGTTATTTATTTATTGTATTTAGTCCTTTTCCAATTAGGATATCTATTAATTTGTTTAAGTCATAATTTTCCTCAATAATAGTTTGCATTATATTTCCGTGAAAAAATATTTTCATTTCACATTTGTGTAAACCATTAGTATTTTGATATGTGCCACCAAACCCATAAGAAGATTTGTCATTTCTATTTTTATTGAACAAGAAATCTGAATTTTCAACTTTGGTTTCAAGTATTTGTTCAAAGATTTCAGTAAAATTGGGATCATTGAAAAATGTTCGTCCTATGCTTACCTTCTCCACTCCCAAATCCACACTCTTTGTCACCTCATCATCTACGATTCCAATCGGGAAGTCTGTTCCTGTTCTCTTATCAGGCTTTTGTTGTATATTTTCTTTTCTGGCGATGTCTTCAAGTGTTTTGATGCTTTCATCAAACCATTTGTTGACACTAAGATAACCATTTTGATCAGATACATTAGTATTTTCCTTGATGGTTTTAAGCAGAGAGTAGGTAAGCAATCCATGACCATATTTGTCCAGTTCATAACTTGCTTGACTTGGGGCAGATGAAGTAAGTAGATACATGCCTGCTTTATCATTCATTCTCTCAAACTCCAGGATTTTCTTTTCTTCTTCATTGGTTTCATTTCTAAAGGCATAATCTTTGTCGTTGAAGGCTGAAATGAGCTGAGAAGCCTGACAAGCGTCAAATACCAAGACCAATTTTTGGGCCTTCATTCGATCAATGGCTACCCATTGCTTGAGTTCAGTAGAGCTAATGCTCACACTGGCAAGATTAGACTCTACCAAATCTGGCGATGCGTCGGAAGTAAGAAAATAAAAGTTTTTATCGTCCCCTTTTCCTGCCTGTCCGTGGCCTGCAAAAAAGATAAAGACAATGTCGTTGGGCTTGGTTGAATCGCCAACTTCTTTAATGATTTTTTCTATCAATTTCTTTTCTGGGATGCCTATTTCACAAGACAGGTCACATATGTTATATGTGAAGACATTATTTTTATCAGTGCTTGTGCTGAAAAACTTATTGCTAGATGAGGTAAAGGTCGATGATAGTGTATGGGCATCTGCTGAAGCATATTTCAGATCTAGGCCATCGCCCTTATAGTCATTTACTCCTATAAATACGGCATATACATTTGGCGGTGGCAATTTGGCTCGATGGTCGTTAGTTATTACGATAGAACCTCTTGAAGAGATATTATTAGCCTTGGTGTAGGATTTTATAGTGATGGTATTCTCTTCACAGGGTATAAAATAGTTCATGTCCTGGTATTCTTTTTTTGAAATCCATAGTTCAAAGTCATTGCCCTTCTTTCTAAGGTCTTGTGGCTCTATTGTTTGCACCACTCCCTTTTCATTGAGATAGATTTCTGTTTTGCCTAATCCACCACGTCTAGGTATGATTTTGTATTTTATATAGTTGGTATCACTGTCCTCTATTTCTTCTACTTTGGGCATGAGTTCGCAGATATCCAGGTCACTTAGTTTTTTGTTGTAGATGTTATCGCCTCTCATAATACGTTCTACTAGGTTGGGGACGTAAAGTTCTTGTTTGATTTGTTCTAATTCGATAATTTCGTCACCGCATACAAAGTAGAGTTCCTTTAAGATATTTTTTGTTCCGTCAAAGCGACTTGAAACATCATATGTTATTATTTCATCTTCACCAGATAGTAATATTGTAAATAATTCAGATTCTAATTCTTGATTCCATATCTTGATTGTTCCATCCCATGATGAAGATGTTATTAGAGATCCTTCCCCATTGTAGGATATAAATTTTACTTTATCTAAATGACCTATCAAATATTTTATGGGGTTTTTATTGTCATTTATATTCCAAACATATATATTATTATCACTTGATGCAGTGGCTATAAATTTTCCATTTGGACTAAAAATGGAAAGATTTACATCATCAAAATGAACGAAAGACCTAATTAATTCTCCATTATCAACATTATATATTTGCACATTTTTACCAATCGAAATAAGTAAATATTTATCATCATTGCTAAATAATGCAGAGCTTATGTATTTGTTTCCTTCAAAATCTAACTTTTTTATTTTATCTCCTGATAGTACATCCCAAATTATTAATTCACGATTTGACCAAGTCATTGCTAGCTTTCCATTATTAGTAAAAATTCCATTTTCAAGATTTTCAGAATAGCTGTGACCTTCAAAGATTCGTAATTGAATACCAGATTGGATTTCCCATATTATTGCTTTCCCATCCCACGATGTAGTTAGCATAATTTCCTCATTAGGGCTAAGCACAGCAGATTCCACACTGTGATCATGTCCTAAAAAAGTATGTAAAACCTTTCCGCTTTTTGCACACCAGAGTTTTGCTGATTTATCTTCAGACGTTGATAAAATATATTTTCCACTAAGACTTAAGTTAATAGAAGTAATTCTATTTTTATGATGTATAGGTATCTTAGTATAATTACTATGTAGGCTTAGTTTATCATTATTATTTTCAGGAGCAAAAAAATTAAAATTTGAAAAATTGCGAATTGTATCATCATAATTATATGATTCTGATAATTTAAATTGAATAACTTCATTTGAAATATCAATTACAGATCTTGAACCATTTTCTAAATTTACAAGAAGTTTATCACCAGCATAATTAAATGTAACAGAATTTGTGGTTTGTACTTTCTTATTTATCAATTTAACTTGTTCTTGTCTTTTAGTGTCCCATATTGATAAAAAAGGATGTTCCCATGATGTTGAAACTGCAAATTGGCTACCATCATTATTGAAAGTAGCTAATAAATTACCTTTAAAATTTTTATCATTAAATTTTCGTAGAAGTACTCCAGAATTAACATCCCAAAGTCTTAAAATACTATCTTTTGTAATTGTAAAAACAAATTTTGAATCTGGGCTAAACAATGCAGAAATAACATCGCTTTCGTGATCACTTAAAGTATGTTTTACTTCACCATTATTTGTAGTCCATAAAATAGCAGTATTATCAATCGATGAAGTTATAATATACTTGCCATCTGAACTAAACAAGCCAGAAGTTAATGAACTTTTATGTATAGCTAAATTAAAAATTATCTTACCTGTTTTTTTATCCCATAATTTTGCAGTATTGTCCCATGACGATGTTAAAATACTTCTTCCATCAGGACTAAAACTAGCAGAAATTACATTTCCTTTATGTTTAAATGTTTTTAAAATAGTTAATGGATTTAGCTTCCATAAAATAGCGGTACTGTCTTTTGAAGATGTAAGAATAAGCTCGCCTTTTGGATCAAAAACTGCAGTATTTACTGCATTTTCATGCCTACTCAATAGTGCAATCTCTTTTCCATTTTCACAGTTCCATACTCGGGCAGTCTTATCCACTGATGATGTTAAAATAAATCTACTATCGAAACTAAATTGTCCGGTATTTATTATATTTTTATGACCATATAATCTATGTAACATCTTCCCAGTTTTTCTATTCCAAACCATAGCAATGCCGTCAAAAGAAGTAGTTAATATTTTCTCACCATCATGACTGAATACAGCGGAAG
>JANMMV010000580.1:0-6995 GCA_031373565.1 Saprospiraceae bacterium | reverse complement strand
CTTGGGAACGGGAACGGTTGCGGGCGCATCGACCCCTAGGTCTTGCCGCCCATCGGTGTGGCTTGACGTAAGGGTGACGGTAAAACTTCCCATCCACTGGCACTAGACGTATTGCCAAGCAGTATGCCAGCTAAATTAGGGAAATATCTCGTCGGAGAAGTAATTGGCAAAATGTTTCTAAACATGGGTCCAGAAGTATTAGTGGATTGCGGCGGAGTGGTGACATTTCCCAACACGCCATTCATTTGATCCCATGCATATGTCATCGGATCCGTGTCAGATGCACTAATGGTTAATGCAAAAGGTGTCGAGATAGGAATATTGTAATTGGGCATGGGAGATACTAGCGGTGGCGTGTTAATTGGTGTATTGATGATTTGTCCGCAGCTGCCCGTCCCCGTTTGAAGCGCTTTTACCTCTTGAAGGCTGATCGCATGGAATGTAGCGTCACTATTGTTTTGAACATTTTCTGGAGCACAAATACCTGCATAAGCCATAATGCTCGAACCGCTTCCAGGTTCAAAAGCAGTCGCATTATTCCTATTCCCACCCCCGCAATTACTTACTCCTGAAGCAAAAGTATGATTAGCTCCGAACTGGTGTCCCATCTCATGGGCAACGTAGTCTATATCAAACGCGTCTCCGAGCGGCGCTCCACTCCCTGTCACACCTCGTGCTTTACTTCCTGCAACACAAGGAGAAGTAGAAGCTACACCGCCACCGCCAGTGCTAAATACATGGCCTATATCAAAATTTGCAGTTCCTATCCTTGCTGTGGTTTTTGATTGATTTTGATCAAGCATTGCAACCCCGTCGTTATTGGTATATCCATCAGTGTTGGTATTAAAATAATACAGTATATTATTGTTTGCTATCAGTATTAACCGCATTGCAAATTCTTTCATGTATACTCCATTGACCCTATTCATTGATGTTACAACCGCTGAGTGGACAAGACCAACATTGACAGTCGTGGAGTCCGCCGCAGTAGGTGGAGAAGGACCTGGAATGAAAAAATCAGTGTATTCAGCATTAGTAGATAAAGCTAACCGGTACTCTCTAAGTTGACAATCTCCTGTCATCATGGATCTTTCGGAAATGACGGAGTGATTAAAGTCGTCATCTGTTACACCGCAGAACCATCTATCACGTCTTGTATTATCTTTTTTGTTATAAATGATTTTTGTAGAAATATCGCCCATTTGATAATTATCAATGAAAACCATTCCTTCATTGATAGTTGTGATCATAGCCTTAAATCCAAATGATGTATAATCTGCTACAACCGTTCGAAACGGATTTGTTGTCGATACACCGTAGTATGTTCGAATATTGGGATATTGAACCTGCAATCCGGGCTCCATCATCGCATACTCCAAAATACGGAATACATCCGTTGTCCCGTCTGCAAGTGGTAATTTGACCAAGGTGTTTGAAGCATAGATGTCAATTTCAGCAGACTCTTTTGGCGCTGAGCTTAAAATTGCGTAAATTGACTCATTGTCAACCTTAGAAATGATATATTTGCTTGGCTTGATGTACCTTTCGCCAGTTGATTTAATATCGCCTTCTTCAATATTGATCCATGATTGCCCAAAACTCGTTAATGACGCCGCAATAAAAATAGTGCAGAATATGATACTTCGCATTGTACTTAGTTAGTTAATAATAAAGTACAAAAGTAAAATGATTCCAATATAAAACAAAATTATAAAAGAATTAAGATAGCAAACTATCATTTAATAGCTACAGGAAACTAATCTTGTATAATTAAGTGGGGCAAGTTACTTATTAGGGCAAGACTTTACAGCTACCCGATAAATTATTGATACCTCCAACTTCGTTTCTTATGGTTGCTGCAGCTCCTCCTGTATCTCTATATAATGTGACATCAATCATATTGAGTAACCCTGAGTTTTGTATTGCGCCCACATTTGTACTTAAGGAAGAGTGCATATATAATCCCCTAATTTTGAGCCCTTCTTGTGTGTTTGGGGCAGAAGATACAAGGGTCGGTTGCGTACTAGTGGAAGTAACATGGATATTCTTAGCTGGGTCGGCATCGATAAACAACCTCTTACTCGTCACTAGATTACTATTAAAAAGTGTGATAGTATCATTCATAAAGGATGGTGCAAATCTAATCGTATCTCCATCTACTGCACAGTTGATTGCTGCCAAAAGAGACCCTGCACCTTTTTCAAAATCATTGTCAACAGTCAGACGACAGAAGTTATTGAGGCATGTTCGGATAGACCACGATTGCAGCTCGCCTGCATTATGATCCACTAAATCTTGAATCTGTAAATTCCATATACCGTTGAAATCCAGATTATTAAATGCATTGAGTGAACCTACATTAATACCACTTGGTTTTATGACGCCACCAGTTGTTGGTGGGCAAGGAGTTGTCGAAGAAAAAGCAGCTTGATCAAAATTCATGTTAAAATCATCAAAATTTCCACAAGGTTGCTCCCAAAATAAAACGTTGGTACCATTTGGCGCAAATAATTTAAAAGTTAAATCACCGACCCAACTATGTAAGCCCGTTAAATTTTTGATGTCAAGGTCATTTATAGTTCCTCTATCTCTTGCGTTTCCAAAAGTCAATGTTGAATTAATAGTTGGCGTTCCAGAACCCGAGATCAAGATTGGTACATCTACACTAGACTTACTTAAACAAGGTTCAGTATTAAATTTAAATGACGGAGACCAAGTACCTGCACCACAACTATTTGAACCTCGAACTCGCCAGCTATACTCAGAAAAACCGTCTAATTCAGCTGTTACGTCAAAAGTTGTTGCCGCTATATTACTAAAACTCAAAACCGAAGATGAAAAATCTGATTTTCGTGACAATTGAACATCGTAAGTTGTAGCATTGCTTGAAAGGCCCCAAGTTAATGTTGGTTTCAAGGCAATAGCAGTAGCGTTATTTGCTGGAGATGATAAAACCAATGCACCTGGGCAGGGAAGTCCTCCAGTCACTGTAATATTAGCATTATTGATATCCAAGAAAATATTACCAACCGCTTTGACCATAATTCTCCCAGTTGTCGTTACTTGATTAGGTACTATGATATCTTGTGAACCATCATTTGCTACGGACGCAGCTAAAGTAATCGGAGCTGTAAAGGCATTAGTGCTAGACCAAATTACGTCTACATTTGCACAATTGATGGTATTTGCTGTTGTTCCTGCAACATTCCAAGTTATTGTTTGAGTTGTTCCTGCCGCCCAAGTTGTTGCCGTATTTTGAGATGTAATAATAAATGGACCTGCTGCTGCAATGGTATTTATAGACACATTGACTTCACTGTTGCAACTAGCGCTCATGGGTGTGATATCTCTTGCTACTCCTCTAAAATTTATTAATCTCGCCACAGAAGGTATAACTTCCCAATTATTTCCCGCATAAGGTGCACCCACAGTTGCACCCGACAATATCGCAGTCAAATTTGGCAAATAACGACTTGGGTTAGTCGTAGGGTCAATAAACCTAAAAGCAGGGCCGGCCGTATTTGTACTGGCAGGTGGCATTGTTGCTACCGTGTTATCCATTTGATCCCACCCATATAATATACTTTGACCATCAGGATCAGTGGCCGTCATTGTCAAAACAAATGGAGTAGAAATAGGAACTTTATAATTGGTTGTATTTGCAGGAGCTGATATAACCGGCGGAGAGTTTACGTAACCAGCAACAGGTATATCACAATTACTTCCACTACCTGATAAAAAGGTTTTGATTTCTTGTAAACTTCTAGCATGAAAATAAGGATCACTATTGGCCGCTACATTAGGTGCACAAATACCAGCATAACCCATAATTGATGACGCGCTGCCTGGTTCCATTGCTGACGCATTGCTCCTATTGCAATTATTATTTTGAGTATGGTTTCCACCGAGTTGATGACCCATTTCGTGCGCTACATAATCAATATCATATGGATCTCCTACTGGCGAAGCGATTCCCGTTATTCCTCTTGCCTTGTTACCTGATGAACATACGGCGTTAAGGCTCGCCAGACCACTTCCGCCAGTTCCAAACAAATGACCAACATCAAAATTAGCTGTGCCAATAACGTTTGTACAGTTTGTTTGATTTTCAGTGATCATTGCACTAGCAGTTCCATTTGTATAAGGATCTGTAGCGCCATTCAAATATATGATCAAATTATTGTTAGCTATAATGGTAAATCGGATGGCAAATTCTTGCGCAAAAACACCATTTATTCGATTCATACTTGTATTCATGGCAGCGAGCGCGCCAGCCGTAGTGCCTCCATGAAACACGCCATATTCGCCCGTGCACGCCAAGGCTAGACGATATTCCCTAAATAAGCAATCACCAATCATCGAATTACGATTACCCTGACCAATTAAATTGGATTCTTCAACTTCACATGTCCAACGATCAAATTTCCTAAAATCTTTACGATTGTATACTAATCTATGATTAAGATCATTGCGCTGATAATGATCGACAAAAACTTGATTACCATCGGGATAATAAATCACTGCTCTAAATCCATACATTGGAGAATAATCAGCTACAATTCTGACATTTGGATCAGATGTACCAACACCGTAGAAAGCCAGAATGTCAGGAAATTGTGCTTGAAGTGCAGGGGCAAGGAGATTGTATTTAACCAAACTAAAGTTTTCAATTTTACCACTGGGCATTCCTACAGGTATGATCACTTGCGATTGTAATGCATCTGAAACAGTGCCTTCTTGTGGTGCTGATCTTAGTATTTTTAGTAAATCTTCATTGTTTACTTTAAAAACCCTAAAAATCGTAGGTTTTATATCTTTTTGTCCAAGATCTTGAATTCTGTCGGTAGTTGTCAAATCCCATGATTGACCATTAACACCAAAAGACACTACAGTAAAAATAGCAAAAAATAAGAACGTTCGCATTGTAATTAGTTAGTTAGTAATACGGTACAAAAGTATTAAAATCAGTATACAAAATATCACAATCATTCAAAAATAAACCTTCTTTACTTATAAACTTCAATCATGGATATAAATGCTCCTTTCCAAGCACAATTTATTTGCTATATTTGCGCCTTTATTAATAAATGTACGTGATGGAGCAACATCTGAGTGAACAAGAGATAATCAGAAGAGAAAATCTTCAAAAACTGATAGAAGCAGGTATAGAACCCTACCCAGCACCGACGTATGATGTCAATGCAACATCAGCTGAAATCAAAGCCAATTTTAAAGATGGAGATTCTACGTATCAAGAAGTGTGTTTGGCGGGTAGACTGATGTCGCGTCGCATCATGGGCAAAGCTTCTTTTGCTGAACTCCAAGATGCTTCTGGGCGAATACAGGTTTACATAAGTCGTGATGATATCGCACCTGGTGAAGATAAAACACTTTATAATGATGCTTTCAAAAAATGGTTTGATCTAGGAGATTTCATTGGAATTAAGGGGTATGCCTTTTTTACGCAAGTAGGAGAATGTAGCGTTCACGTAACGGAACTTACCTTACTTTCAAAATCTTTAAAACCGCTACCCGTTGTCAAAAGAGATGAGGATGGTAATGTTTTTGATGAAGTCACTGACCCAGAATTTAGATATAGACAACGGTATGCAGATCTTGTTGTCAACCCGAAAGTAAAAGAAGTTTTTGTCAAGCGAAGTCGTATGGTCAATGCGATAAGAGAATTTCTAAATGAACATGGTGCGCTTGAAGTGGATACACCGGTACTGCAAGTGATCCCTGGTGGTGCATCAGCAAGACCATTTAGTACGCATCACAATGCACTTGATGTTCCTATGTACATGCGCATTGCTAATGAGCTATACCTCAAACGACTTATCGTAGGCGGATTCGAATGGGTATATGAGTTTAGTCGGAACTTCAGAAACGAAGGAATGGACCGAACGCACAATCCTGAGTTTACCGTTTTAGAATTTTATGTAGCCTATAAGGATTATGATTGGATGATGGCCACCACGGAACAATTGTTAGAGCGAGCTGCAATAGCTACTAACGGATCTAGTTCTGTGACGGTTGGCGACAAAGAGATAGATTTCAAAGCGCCATACAAGCGTATTACGATGTTTGATGCTATCAAAGAATATACTGGACATGATATCAGTGCCATGGATGAAGATGGAATCAGAACCGTCTGTAAGGAATTAGGTCTTCATCCCGATGCTAAATGGGGTAAAGGCAAACTAATAGATGAGATCTTTGGTGCAAAGTGCGAAAGCCAATTTATACAACCAACGTTCATTACTGACTATCCCATAGAAATGAGTCCACTGACTAAGAAACATCGTAGTAAGCCAGGATTAGTAGAGCGATTTGAATTGATTTGTAATGGCAAAGAAATAGCCAATGCTTATAGTGAGTTAAATGACCCGATTGATCAACGTGACCGATTTGAAGACCAAGTCAAACTAATGGAGCGAGGTGATGATGAAGCGATGTTTATCGATCATGATTTCTTGCGCGCCCTTGAGTACGGCATGCCTCCCACCGCAGGTATCGGCTTCGGAATAGACAGAATAGCGATGTTATTGACTAATCAACATAGTATACAAGACGTTTTGTTGTTTCCTATGATGAGACCAGAACGTTTAGATTGAGAATATTACTCTATATACTTGCTGGGCTTAGAGCCATAATTGTATTCAGCATGATGGCTATCTTTATCGGCAGTTACATGCTCAGTACCCTTATTGTCCCGCATACCAAAAAGCGTGCATTGACGCTCAGGAGAAATTTTGTCAAATATGTGATCCTACCAATGCTTAATATTGATATCATCGTTGATGGTAAACCCAGTTCAGTCATTGGCTTGTATGTTTCAAACCATAGATCATTTGTGGACCCTATGGCTATCTGCTATTATTTAGATGCATTTGTAATTGCAAAAGCAGAAGTGGCAAACTATCCTATTATCAACAAAGGTGCTGAATTATCAGGTGTTATTTGGGTAGATAGGAACAATAAGGATTCAAGGTCAG
>JANMMV010000529.1:0-1919 GCA_031373565.1 Saprospiraceae bacterium | reverse complement strand
TATCCAACCTTTGTAATGATGCAGGAATAAAATCTATTATATTTTCTACCGCTACTCCTTTTATTGTTAAATGCTTTAATCCTTTAAGTTTAGTAAGCCAATTCCATGGATTACCAAACTGCAAATATTCATTACTACTTGAAGAAATTTGTAATTCTTGGAGATAAGTTAAATCTCCGATTGATTCAAGGGAGCCGATATGTTTTGAATGAAGCCGTAAACATGATAAGTTTTTAAATTGAGATAATACTTGCAAATTTGAAATAGATTTTCCTGTGCAGTCTATACCAATATAATCTACCCCAGGGAAAGCAAAGTGATGGAAATTAATTACCCACTCTAAACATTTCCAATCGTAATATGGTGTAATAAATAAGTAGTTTAGGTATCTTAATGTAGAAAATTTAGCTCGCTCTATCGCTCTATTTGTGTCATCAATAACTTCAGTGCTTTGTACTGATTTAGTATTGTTGCCAAAAATATAACTAGGGTGGGTGGGTGTTATATAACCATTGCGTGAAAAAAGTATAAATGGAATCATTTCTTCAGTAAATGGTCTTACTGAATAATCGTCATATTCAGTAAGAAATTTAAGATGATTTATTTCTTCATTAAATTCTTGAGCTACATCCATACCGTCCATAACAAGCTCTTTCAGATAAGGTTCTTCCTCGTACATTTCCTTTGCAAGAAAAAATTCTAACATTGATTTATGGGCAAATTTCAGTTCTCCGATTGCATTGCGATTCAGTAATGAACGTGATTTCCACTCTAATGCACTAAGATTTATACCATAAGTTGTCGCACATTCTTGAGCTTGTGAGGGGGAAATGAATAGTCCATTACCTTGTCGGTAATTATTGTATATCTCAACTGCAATTCTGCGAGAAAACTCATGCATATTCTTTCTAAAATCTTCTGAATGAGATTTTCTGCTGGCTTCTCGCTCAATCCATTTCTTGATAAGTATTTCATAAATTTGATGAGAAAGTAAATCTTTAGTATCAGAATTCAGTAAGTCATCAATATAGTTTAACAGCATTGGTACCATCAAGATACGATGCGCATCATTTACTATCTTTCTTGCTTGGTTTCGTTTTTTAAAACTCCAAAATGGATATTTTTTATTCAGATATTGCTTGATTTCTTTATTTGAAAAGGGTGAAATATATTTTTTGCAAAAAATATGCTGCCCTGGATTCCCACCATATCTAAATTGCCCAGTTTCTTTTGGCTCTTCGTCTTCTGTAGGGAAAAATTGAGTTCTTGATGTAATGACAACTTTATGAAATCCTTGTGTCAATAGCAGAATTTTATCGAATCGCTCTTTATAATCTTTTGCTGCATCTTTGTCTTCATCAAACGCATCTAATAATAAAATCGTATTTTTCTTGTCTTGAACTTCTTGAATCTGTTTATCTATAATAGCAGAGCTTTTTCCGAGTGGAAAGACTTCAACATTATATTTCCTCCAAAACTTATTCTTATACTGAAAAAATAAGTTCAATAAGAAGGTTGTTTTACCCATTCCAGAGTCCGCTAGTATGATATAATATCGGTCATCATCTTTAGTACCTATATCAAAAGCCCTATCAAAAAAACTTCGCATAGATTCCTGCGTATGCTTGGTTCTTGCAATATTGAGATCATCATAATTTGATGGAGCCACATCCTGACATTGTGTGGGAATATAATTTTTTACGGCTTGCATGATTTCAATATTAGAAAAGTGTTCACTCTTCCTCAGATGACGTGAAATATACAATGCCTTAATTTTAGGGTAAGCCTTAAATAGTAAAAAACTTAAAAAAATAGACACCATTGTAAAAATGGCTACTAGTAAAGCTAGTATCAAACTCGCAGCATCATCCGTAAGTTCAACATTATGAATTTTGGCAATATTTTTAATCCATTGCGGT
>JANMMV010000522.1:0-2307 GCA_031373565.1 Saprospiraceae bacterium | reverse complement strand
TTGGCCGTCGCGTGCGGCTTGAGCTGGTCGGCCTCCTCGGGCGGCAGGTCGACCATGATGAAGCCGTCGACGCCGGCGGCGGCCGCATCGGCGCAGAACTTCGCGGCGCCGCGCTGGTAGATCATGTTGTAGTAGCCCATCAGCAGGATGGGCGTCTCGTCGTCGCCGGTCTCGGCGCGGAAGCGGGCTACCAGGTCGAGCGTCTTGTCCATCGAGATGCCCGCCTTCAGCGCGCGCTGGCCGGCGGCCTGGACCGACGGGCCATCGGCCATCGGATCGGTGAAGCCGAAGCGCTCGGGACCCAACACGCCAATCCCGATGTCACCCCGCTGTTGTTCAACGATTTATGATTGCTATTTTTCTAATATAATGCCAGCCCGCTGGGCTTTTGGTTGATTTCGTTCTTGATTAAAGGCCAGTTTTCGATCATCAAATTAACCGATCCCGACAATTCGGGAAACCGCATTACCGCCCGCGAAGCTTCAGGGTACCAAACACCTACACTTGATGTCTCATGAAATACGTTGACAACAAAAATGTGGAAAACTTTCATAAATTTGAAGTCATGGACAGAAAAAAAGTGAGGAGATTATTCTCAGAGAGTTTTAAGAAAGAAAAAGTAAGTCAGATAGAATCTGGCGAACTGACGGTTTATCGATTGTCAAAAATGCTGGACCTAGGAGATACGGCGATATATGCCTGGATGAAAAAGTATAGTACGAAACCATGGAAGCAGGAAGTCGTGGTGATTGAGACTGACAGTGACTATTTGAGGTCGAAGCGGCTAGAAGTGGAAGTTAACCATTTGACAACGTTGTTGGGTAAGCTGCACATCCGATTAGATTTTTACGAAGGTCTGATTAAAGAAGTTGATGCACATTATGGAGTTGATGTCAAAAGAGATTTTTTAAAAAAGTCTTAGCCAATTTTCAGGAACAGGGGAAAGCGTATAGCATGGAATCGGTATTTCGGGAAATTGGATATAGCAGGCAAGGGCTATTACAATACCAGACCAAGCAAGAGTTCAATGAACATCTTAAGTCAGATATTGTGGAATTAGTAACTAATTTGCGGGTTGGCCACCCTAGAATGGGATCGAGAGTGATCTATTACACTTTGAGGAATAAAGGAGTTGAGTTGGGAATCGGGGTTACAAAATTTGAGCAAATGCTAAGTCAATTGAAGTTGACTGTGCCGAGAGTAAAAACGAGTTACCCCAAAACGAGCGATGGCAAGGGAAAAAAAGATTACCAAAACTTACTAAATGGGTTGATTGTCAATGATATAAACAAAGTATTCGTAGGTGATATCACGTACTACAAAGTAGATGGCAAATGGCATTATATATTTACGCTGAAAGATATATACTCTCAAAGATTTTTAGGCCTTTACCCGGCCAAGAGTTTAGAGGCAATAAATGCAGTGCATTGTTTGAAGCAGGCGATCAAACAGAGAGGATCGTCCTGTCTAGAAGGGTGTATACATCATACCGATAACGGATCACAATATGAGGCAAATATATATATGAAAAAGCTCGAAAAGTTGAAGATGATTGTAAGTCGTGCTGAAAACTGTCTAGAAAATGGTAGTGCGGAACAATTGAATAATATCATAAAAAATATGTATTTGATTCCCTGGGGCATCACCACATTTACTGGATTGCAAGCGGCTTGTAAAAAGATTATGCGTCTAAATAATGTCGAGAGAAGCATCAAGCAATTAGGAGGATTGAGTCCTCAAATGTTTGAAGAAAGCCTGAAATCCATACCGCTGGATCAACGGAAAACAAAGGAATTATACGATTTTGCAAATTACAAAACGAAGTGAAAATGGGTTTTATAAGGCATAATTCCCTTAATTGGAATGTAACAAATAAAAAATCGAGGAGCCAATTGACTCAACTCCTCGACAGAAACTTACGTTCCACCTTGAGTAATTACGCTATTCCTTCCGAAGTTGCTCCCCAGCAGAGCTTCGGTCCGCTTTACGTAATCGTCATGCTAAAGATAGAAATTGAAATAAATTTATTAACTTTAAGTTTTCCACACCTTATTGGGTATTTGGGTACAAAGTTGTCAACGATATTCATGAGAGCTCAAATTGCCAAAGACCAAAGACTAAGGACGAAAGACCTCCCAATACCCCAAAACGCTAATACGCTAACTCGCCAACACCCTACTTCAACCATCTAAATCCGAGATAATCCACAAACGCCAAAACCCCTAATCCAGACCACAGCGCAGCATAGCCAAATCGTGCGATAATTTGGGTGCCGATCAAAGGCGCTAAGATATTGGCCACTGCGTA
>JANMMV010000497.1:0-1894 GCA_031373565.1 Saprospiraceae bacterium | reverse complement strand
TTCGGCGGTGGAAGCGCCTATGTACCTGTGGAGTAGTGGAGAGACATCCAGATCGATTGATGTGGAAGCCTCAGGCCGATACGTTTGTACAGTGACGGATCTCTGCGGTGTTTCATATACGGGTGCAGTTGATGTGATCATCGAGTCGAGCAGTTTTACAACTATCGGTGATACCATTATGAAGGGCGAACGGGCCACATTAGTATCGAATAGTCCTACCACAGAGTGGATCGAGTCTCTAGCCAATCCGGTCATTATTTCCGTCGGTGATACGTTGGTAACAGAGCTGCTTGATACGAACACTTCGTATTTTGCTCGCAATATTGTCAAGATAAATGCCATAAAAGGAAAAGTAGGTCATGTGAATTTTGCCGTTTCCGAACCATTTGGATCAAATAATACGCTGGGCGATATCAACTTTGTAGTACAGAAAGAAATATTGCTCAAGAGCGTCCATGTGCGTACTGATAAGGCGGGTGTAAGGCGATTTCAAGTTTTGACCGTAGGCAATGAAGTCGTTTTTGAAAAAGATGTCTTTGTACCCGTTGGTGATACGAGAGTACAATTGGATGCCATTTTGCCACCAGGGGAGTTCTATAGAATGATCACCGACGCGGACGTCAACTTGGCCAATTTCGGCCATAAAGGCCCACGATTTGTGCGTACATTAAGTGGTACTAAATATCCTTATCAGATTGATAATGTGGTAACGATCACAGGCGGTACTTTCGGCAGCTTGTATTACTATTTTTTCTATGATTGGGAGATCGAGTATAATTTTGAATTCTGTACATCAGATCTGCAAGAAGTAAAAGTGGTCGTTTTAGGACCGAGTGCTACCACTGAGCAATCGGTTAGATATCAGCCTATCAAACCTAATCCTACTACTGGATTTGTGAGGATCCACACCGATGGAGAAATAGATTTGAAAAACGTCGTCATTACCGGCATGGATGGGAAGATGGTACTATCTGTAGCTCATCATAGCAATTCCTTAGATTTATCTTCTATTGCCAATGGCATCTATACGATCCAGTACACTTTTGATGGAAAAACATATCAAGGTCGAATTGTAAAAATTGAATGATAGCATGTGCGCTGCCTGTGCGTCACCAATTTTCATGATTTGTCATAGGTTTTAACCTGCGGCTGTGGCTCAAAAACAAGTGATAGCAATTTCAAATCTGTGCTATGACGAGCATTACTGCTAGACCGTAGAGCTTGACGGATAATACGATTGGTAATGCCATGGCGTTCTATGTGAAAGATTTGAAATTGTGATGCGAGCCAGTACAAAGTCAGGAAAAAGGATTAAACCAAAAAGCGCGCAATCACCTTTTTTGAGCAAGCCTTTTTTGGATCCTTTTTTGGGCTTCAAAAAAGTATCTGCCGCCTGCACAAGGCAAAAGCCAAGCAAAAGTGAAATCTCCAAGTACAGTTAGCAATAAATGTTTACTTAACCATAACATCAAATTCGGGTTTAATTAGTCGATTGTAGGGGGAAATTTTTATCAAGCTTAAGCATGACTGCGACCATCATGATTTGCCACAGGTTTTAACCTGTGGCAAAAGATCAACAATCTGCTCTGGGCTTTAGCCCAATAGACGTGTGCACTTCCACTCCATATCTGAACTGTGATTTTCGGCTGATTTTCTTGATGATTATGACTACAACCCGGCCAGCATATAATCTTTACACTTCAATCGGATGGACCTGCTGTGGTGAATGTTCGGATTGTATTTTGACTTATTGTTCATTTAACCCAGAATACGCATTAGAAATGAACTTCATGAAAATCTGACTTCATATTTGTCATCGTTCTCAAATTTATATCCTCAATGTAGCTTTGGCTACATAACGCTGCGGCGTCACAAGTCCTGCGGGATAAAATCT
>JANMMV010000494.1:0-12898 GCA_031373565.1 Saprospiraceae bacterium | reverse complement strand
GGTAGTCTCATGAGTGAAATCAAAAAATCCGTCACGAGGCTCACATTGACCCTACGGCCTACGTGGAGTAAGATCCATGACTGGACGAACTGAACGGACACCTGACTGATAAATAAGATAAACTGAGCAATCAAGATAATCGTAACAAAATGCATGTTCTGTAGCGCCACACCCGCATCTATGTAGGACTGCGTTAAGAAAGGGATCATGACCTGCAGTAACAATCCTACCAAAATGCCGATCACAAACTGTATCAATAATCGTCTATGTGGCACTAGATACTTCATCAACGCAGACCAAGTGTAGGATGTACCACGTGCATCGGCGTCCCCATCATAACCTGCTACAGGCTCGATCCCGAGTGCAATACCCAGATCTCCATGTGAATACCATGATACGGTAAAGACATCCTTAGTGAGCTTGATCAAACCATGAGCTGGATCAGCGATCCACACATGTCTCGAAGATATCTTGTATATCACAACAAAGTGCTTTTGCTCCCAGTGTAGTATGGCAGGTAATGGCAAATCTAGTAGTCCTGGTGAATCTGGTGAACTTTCAAAGCGAATCTTTACAGCTAGCGTCGAAAAGCCTACCTGCTCAGCTGCATCTGCGATCCCAGCAAGGTTAACGCCACCACGAGTAATGAAGCATTTTTCTCGAAGCTTTTGCAAGGAAACCCGACGTCCATGATAATCACAAATCATCTTGAGACAGGCAGGACCACAGTCCATCGCATCGAGCTGTTGTGTGAACTGGAGGGCCAAGCTTATGCGTCTGCTTTTGGTAAGATATCTCGCATGCCATAAAAATCAATAGCTTTTTGCTTGAGTGGATTTGTACTCCATTCACTCCACTCACCTGTATACGGATTGTATCCACATTTGAGAGGTTTGCTTAGTACGTCATCTGGATCCTCTATATTTGCCCTACAATCAGTACAAACATATCTATACTCACAGTCTTTGCATACATGGATCTTGTCTTTATTGATATCCCACAAATCTCTGAATCCAGGCTTATCTATGGCTTCAGCAAGGCTGGTGTCACGAATATTACCATAAGATCCTGTCATTGAAGGGCAGTTCTTAATATTTCCCTCGGAATCGATAGAGATTTTGCGGTTTAGACAAGAGTTATGAAACTTACTCTCAAAAACAAAGTTTTTATTTGAATTATATTGACATAAATCAATATTACCACATAACAAAAAGTTTAGTTTATCAGGTCGTAAATCTATTAATCCGTCATAATCGGCTATTTCGTCTTTTACAATTTTTGATGAAAATACTGATATAGTGCTTACCCTTTTATTATTAATAACTTTACTTAAATTATCAATATTATAATCAGAACTTTCAAGATACAATACAATATTCTCGATTGTATGAAAATCAAATAAAGACAAGAATTTTTCTAAACAATTTATTGGGACGTCTCTGCAAATCAAACATAATATTTTGCAGTTAAATTTATCGAGATCTTCAATAACTTTAATATAATCATCCATAAAAATCTTACCATTCAATACTATTATTGCATTAGTGATCTTAGAAGGGAACTTAAAATCCTTGCAATACGCTGTAATATTTGGAGCTGAAGAATCAACTAAAATTATTTCATTATCGACTACATATTCGATCATATCTTTAAAAAGATCAACACTAATTGCGCATTCGACATGTAGTAGATCTAAAGTCGAACCATTTAATTTTTGTAATCCCAAAGCAAATTCCTTTGGCAGTTTAAATATTTTACTTCGCTGCCAATCAATTACAATGGCTGCCTTATAGCCAAGAGTAAATTCACAAGATTCAAATATTTTGTAGTACATATATCCTTAAATTAAAAAAGTACGACTTTCTTATAGAATCCTTCTTTTATTCTTTGAAAGTTTTGAATTTTATTAACTTTAAATTTTATTAATGTTCTCTTATGAATTTTTTCATCCAAGTACCTAGGTTGAAATAAATTCTGACATAACGGTGGTAACTTTGACAAATCTGTCTGATTAAACAACTGATTTTTTTTACTTTTACTGTTCATAAATATTGAGCAATTTTCTCTTCTAAATAATAATTACAATTGTAGGACAACCACCCAAATTTTCCAATATGATTAACTTCTAAAAAAACATAGTTACCCTCGTCATTACATATTAAATCTATTGAACCTGTATCAAATCCTAATTTATCCATTAGCATGATAAGTCTTATTTTAATATCTTTGGGGATATCATATGGAATCATTCGGTTACGATTTTCATTATCGTAATTTCTAAAATCAAGTTTAGTTTTAGCATTTTTTTGACTAAAGATGGCCATCGAATAAAAAATTTTGTTAAAATAGAAGACCCTAACTTCATGTGACTTCTTAACATTACGTTGAATAAGGTACAGATATGATTCTGCTCCTAATACTTTATACATATCAAGATCAAACTGGCTTACTCTAGCTTTTAAAACTACATTATTATCATATTCAATTTCAAAATTATTGAAAATTGGCTTAGTAATTGTGTCGAATTCACCTGAAACCAAATTGTCTTCCTTAAAATTAGTTACTTTGGTTTCTGGAATATTTAGTCCTACTTGTTTTGCCAATAATAATTGTTGTAATTTATTATTTCCTAATTCATTAAATATATTTCCAATTCTCTTAATTGAAATGCAATTAAGATAACGGTAAATGTATTCAAGAAAAATACGATTTTCATGCTGCAGAGTTTTTTTTAATAATTTGTTAGCTTTTGTTGATATTTTAGGAATTTTGATTTGAAAATTTCCCCTCCAATACCAAAAAGAAGTTATAGCCGACAATTCGAGCATAAGTCCATTATCAAAATAGAGCTCATGAATATTATTGCCTAAGTCGAAATGTACTTTCTCAATTAATACTTCGTTGTGATTAATTCTAATAAAAGGTTTACCCAAGTAATTTAGCCATTCACATACTTGATCACTCGTTGTTTCGTAAGAATTTGTTAAAATTAGGATCATTTTTTCAAATAGTTATAGAATTCGATTTCCGGAATGAATTTACTTTTCGCTGCTCCATCTAATTCAATATAATAAGGTGCCATTTTATGTCTAAATCCATTATTTCTTAAAAATTGAGAATACTTTATCATATTATATTCTTCTTTCACAGAAGGAATTCCATATTTATTTCTATAAATATTATTATTCGCTATATTTTCTAGTCTTTTCTTACCAATATACATTGTATCATTATGAAACCAAAAATAGTTACCAAAACTAGTATTTGTATTATTACATTTCAAAAGTGAAAACCATTCAATCGGTATATTTGTTTTTAAATACTCACTATTAATAACACTATCAAATTCAACATTATTCAGTCCACTGAAATGTATTAATAGTACTTCCAATTTATAGCTATTAGTTCCAATACCGTAATCGCTACAATATACACCTGACGAATCCTCAGATGGAAATCCATTTTTTTTCGTGAAAAGCAGAAAGTTGATGCAATGTAAAGAATCTCTAACTCTTTTATCCTTAATTTGCATATTTTCTCTGTTCGCTTGATCAACATCTAGTAATGAATCGATATATTTGGAAAATTTATTTTTATTGGGAATAATATGATCTTCATTAATTAATTTTTGATCACATTCGGTTAATAATTCTTTTAATAATGGACGACAGTGACTTTTTGAAGATATTAATTTATAGTATTTATTAGCTTTTTCAGAATTAGAGATACGACAAGCGCATTTTAAAGCATTTATATGATCTACCAGTAGTCCGTTATCCGAATACTTTAAAGATAGCTCGTAATATTTTAAAGCTGACACATAATCTTCTGATATTAACGCTTGGTCAGCCTTATTTATCGACTGATAATATTTAATATGATTACTATGACAGCCAAATGAGATAAATATATAGAATGCAATGTGAAATCTGTTAAATATTTTTAAGTTCATTACATATGGTGTTTAAATATTATTGTACAAAAATCATTACACTAGCAAGCAGTGAGTTTCAAAATCAATAAAGGTACCTATTACCGTCAATATTTAAGGCACTTTATTAGGGTAATTTGGAGCGAAAAAAATGGAATGTTTTCATCTTTTTCGCTCCAATAAATTGTAATTATCCCCAAATTACTCCATGGTATTCTCCGCCAGCGCTTGTCCCGTCTCCATTAAAAACTGTCGTGTCGGATTTGTAACAATCGATTGCTCCATTGTTATCAATATCTTTCGTTCCACTTCCTGTAGCGCATTCGGATCCTCCATTTGGCACATCCGTGCCTTGGCCTCCAAAAGCTTGTTGCATTTCATCTAATTTCATAACTTGAAATTCAGCTAAATTAAATTTAGTTAGCATTTTTTAAAATTTAGTAACGATCTCCCTTTCTTTGCAATAGCCTCGCCACACTCGTGGTTTAGCAGGGTTCAGGAATATACCTTTTTTGTCATGTTGTTTACTGCTAAGATTGGCCGATCGGAGTAGTCAGGATTCATGGCAGTAGTTCCTGTCTTTTTTTTGCTCCTTTGTCAATCTATATGTGACGCACGAGCAGTTTTTTACAATTGCATCACAAACATAACGGCTTGCGAGCGATGATTGATAAAGAAAATGAATAAAACATTTTCTATTATCGCTATATTTGTTTTGATAACAGAAATATTTGTATTTTTACACAATAATATTACTATTTTGTATGTTTACACGATGATATATATTGACGGCGCTTTATAATCTACCACTTAAACAAACTATGAAAATTCTATGGAAGTCAACTCTCTCACCGCACAGCGTATTCGCGAGATTCGCGACTCAAAGAAATATGCCGCTAAATATGTTGCATCTGCATTAGATATGTCACTTAGTGCATATAGCAAGATGGAGAACGGCGAGACACAGATTACAATTGAGAAACTGCATCTTGTGGCACAAGCGCTGAATGTCGGCATTTCTACACTTCTGCCGCACCAGTTGTCGTCTCATCAGATGGTCAATAGTAATAATGAAGATCACTCTAAATTTGACGGTACTAAAGGTAAAGATATCTATTCTGATAGTCGCATCGTGGAGGAGTTAACAGAAATGCTTAAGCGGAGAGGTAGTTAATTGAGCAATTACGTTTAACTCAATTATTAATTTTAGGCTGATCGCAATAGAATGAAGTGAAGTCTACTAATAACTCAAGCGCGAATAGTTAAATGATTAGTTTCCCGACGTTAGCGCATCAAGCATCGTGAATTGTTCCTTGACACGCCCATGCTTTGCTTCAGAATTAAGGTATCGCATGTTGTTTTTGGCAGCCCACACAGACATGGATCCATCATCTACAGGCGTTTGATTCTGTAAGACAACGGTGATCCGCTTCTTGCTCAACATCTCAAAATCATTGCGTTGCGTTGTGATAAAAAATTCGCTATTATTCATCTTCGGATTGATATATATGTCATCGCAAGATTGATTTGACTCCGATGAGTGATCGCATTTCATCACATACGAAGTACTATTGTACGATTCCGGATCAATGACATCTTTTCTAAACCATCGTCGTTGGACTTGTGCTGGGACGTTTCTATTATTATGCAAAGCGATAATGAGTTTGCCTTGGGAGACACGAGAAGTTATCGTATTTGCCAAGTTTCGCACGGTATTCATTACTTCATGCGTTACTTGTCCCTTACCTAAGACGACAGTTATATTTGCTTTTAGACGGTTATCATCTTCGGTATAGATACGATTCGGGTCAAATTGATAGACAGAACCTTGATATTTAAAGTTGACATTGCGATTGGTTTTGCCTTCTGGCGAATGAGAAAGCGATACGATGGTCCCACCATATTGCTTAATCATATCCAAGCCTGCTGCAAGAGAAGCCACTTCGTTTTCGTGGACGTGCGCATAGACAACATCTGATGGTTTCGTGGCAATAAAGATGTGCAGGTAAACTGTGCTTTCTCCTAATGAAATGGGAAGAACTTCAGATGGTTTGGTCTGGCATATAACAGCTGCACTTATAAAATTGAATACTAAAAACACAAAGATGTTCTTCATCGTTTTGATATATTTATAACAAAAATAGTATAAAAAATAGGACTAACACTATCTTTGACACATACAACATAGGATATGATCATACTCACAGGTGTATCGGGATTTATAGGTTCTTGCATGCTAAGCCATCTCAATCAACTAGGTTATCAGCGCGAAGTCGTCGTCGTTGATGATTTTTACAAAGATTACAAAGATCGCAACACACAAAACAAGGTGGTAAGAGAGTGGATGCATCGAGATATATTTTTGGAATGGTTTGAGTCTACGAGCCAGAAAGTAGATTTTGTCATTCACTTGGGTGCGCGCACGGACACGACAGCGCAGGATACCCAGATTTTTGATACGCTCAATTTGCAATATTCGCAACGTATATGGAAGGTCTGTACTAAGCGATCTATACCACTAATATACGCATCGAGTGCCGCAACCTATGGCAACGGTGAGCATGGATTTGATGATAAAGATGATATTGACCATTTAAAGCCACTTAATCCTTACGCTGTAAGTAAGCAGCAATTTGACCAATGGGTACTTACGCAGACCGAAAAGCCGCCCTATTGGATAGGTTGTAAGTTTTTTAATGTCTACGGCCCTAATGAATATCATAAAAGTAGGATGGCATCTGTTATTTTTCACACCTTCAATCAAATCCAGAACACTGGTGCGATGAATCTCTTCAAGTCACACCGTCCTGACTATGCGGATGGTCATCAGAGCAGAGATTTTATCTACGTCAAAGATATATTATCGCTTCTCACCTTTTTTATGGAAAAGAAAGATGCTAGTGATAATGGTATCTATAATTTTGGAACGGGAACAGCGCGTACGTTCTTAGATCTAGCTACGCAAACCTTTGTATCTATGGGGTTGGAGCCCAAAATTAGTTTTATTGACACACCGATAGATATTCGCGATGCTTACCAATATTTTACTGAAGCGACAACTTCAAAGCTCAAAGAAGTTGGTTATGAGAAGCCATTTTACACCCTAGAAGAAGGTATAGATGACTATGTGCGTGGGTATTTGGTAGGGAATAGGTATTATTGATTTGTGCATAATATGGATGCTACGCCATATTAAACCATAAAGGAGTCTCATCGCCAGGCTCTCCATTGTAATTGATCGTTATTTCTGTTCCTGGTGCTATATCCTTGACGGCTACAATATCTATCGTATTGTGCTCGAAATCAAGGATGAAATCTGCATTAGCGTGAACTAGGTGATTATACAAACTTCCGTAACCAAGCGCGATAGCACATTGCTCCATATCTTCTCCCCACAGAAAATAGTAGTCATGGAGCGACGTCTTGTGAATGATGGGTAGTTCAATTTTAGGAATAATAATAACTGGGCATACTTCTATGAGATCCCCAGAATGAATAAGTCCAGAGGTAAAGACACCTCTACCTCTGGACTCACTATCTATTATGTACAAACCTGCTATCTGGTGCATTTTGATTTTATCTTTTGCACCAAAAGTAGATTATTTTTTCTGTACGATTACTTTTTTTGCTTCTGATACACCTTTATCAGTTGAAATTTGGACAAAGTAGATTCCATCTTGCAATTCACTCAAATTCATTTCAACTGCTGCTACATCAATACGACCTATAGATTTTTTGTCGACGAGTTGACCCGTTGAGTTCAAAATACTAATATTTGCAGAAAGACCTTGATAATTTCCTACTGCGATCATGATCTTGCCAGTTGTAGGGTTAGGCATGATGTCAAATTCTGGTGCTACATCTTTAGTTCTGCTAACTGGAGTTCCATCTTGCAAAGCTGCCGTACATCGCTGAATCTTAATATCATCTATATAGATCAGATCCGTGTTGTCTGAAGCATCGCATCTAAATCGTACACGTGTATTATTAGTGAGAGACAAGGTGTTGATTGTTACGAGGTCATTGTAACGTGTGTTGTTAAGATACGTTGATCCGTATACATACGTTTTTACGACGGTATACGTGCTTCCGCCATTTGTTGATACTTCTAGGAAGAAATCTTCACCACTCTCCATACCTGTTCCATAGAATGAGAAGCTAACTTTCATAGATGGAAATCCAGCCAATGCCATTACATTGGAGTATGTGTTTGAAGATGTAGATTTAGATCTTAGCTGGAGTGATATTGTACCCTGACTTGGGAAAGATGTCGTTCTGTTGCAATTTGCACCAGCATCCAAGAAATTGATATACCCAGTTTCAAAACTCTCTGCAAGGATCTGCGTACAAGGGCCGCAGTTAGGGTGTGCAGGATTTGGTATACATGCGTTATTATCGTCAGCATCTTGAGCAGCACAAACGCCGTCATTGTCAGCATCGGCTGTTGCCGTACCAGCACAATTGCATGTTGTTCTATAAACATCATTGATCGTACATGGGTCATTGTCATTGCAGGCCGTTCCTATTAAATTATTAGCAAGGGTAGGGCAAGCATCGCAAGCATCTCCCACATTGTCGCTATCGCCATCTTCTTGATTTGGGTTATAGCTAGTAGGGCAATTGTCTATGCCGTCTGCAATGCCATCGGAATCTGCGTCAGCCACGGCATTACATGGATTGATTGCTAGTCTTAGATTGGCATTTGTAGTTAGAAATCCTAAAGTGGTTTGGATAGCATTAAAGCCCAATCGATAGTCATTGTCTACATATGTTGACAACACGTCAGTAGGTTGATGCCAGTGTGGATCAGATCCAGCACCTATTTCTGCAACTCGACGGTTTTCGCGAAGTGATACTGAAGGGCATAGATTTTGAAAAGATTTTGAATCTGTGTTATCCATATTATTACTCACTTCTGATGGATAATTTTTAGCAAATCTTACATTAGCTGCCTTTACTAATTGTGCTAAAGAAGTAGACCCAGCAGCAAATGTTGAACTTGCTTGGAATTCTATATCTATGTCAGCACCAGCTACTTGCGATGCAGCAGATGGAAGACCGTGATCCCAAATCATTTTATCATGTTGAAGTACACCTAGCCAGTTGGGTTCTGGGTATAGTCCTGACCCTGCTGGACTTTGAATGCCTCTCAATCCTTGACGACTAGATGCGTAGGCCGCGCTACCATTGAGACCTGATTCTTCATTATTCCACCATATCATCCGAACAGAAACATCAGAGGTAACTCCTGGTGTTGCCAATATTCTAGCGATCTGCAACACAAGCGCTGATCCCGAGGCGTCATCATTTACGGCAGATCCACCACCGCGACCATCAAAGTGCGCAGAAACGATGTACATATTCTGTGGAGAAACTGTCCCCACTTTAGTGACATAAACACTGCGTCTTGCAGTGCTCAAAAAAGTATAATTATTGAACTCAACAGTATATCCAAGTACTTGTAATTGGCCTATTAACCAGTTTTCAGCATTTTGATAACCTTGATTAGTTCCTGCATTCATTTGATTACGGTCACCGTAAGACGCCATGTTTGCTATCTTGGTTTTGTATTCATTAAAGTCTGTTAAGTTTAAGATTTTTTGCGCATCAGTTGAATCAGGAGAAGCACAAAGATTAGCTATCCCGACTACTTCTACATCGTCAAAAGCAAGATTCGTCACTTCGTTGACATTGTTTTTACCTGAGTTATATCCGCCGATCGCGATAGTATGGGCACCTGCTGCCAATGGACCAATGACTTTTGTGTATGTAAAAAACTGATCGCTTCCCATCAATGGTCCTGTATCGCCATCACCTTTCACTTGATCGATGAAATCTTTAGGGCTATTGCCCAATAAAACACCGTCTACAGCACACAAGGCTTCTGAAATCTCTGCTTGCTCGTAAGTACCTGCTTGGGTTAATTTAAATTTAAAAGAAATTTTGACGTAAGTAGGGCTAGTCAAACTAAATGCCTTGGACCATCCACCTGACATAGCGCCAATTGTATTATTATCTATTCCGCCGATGGTGACAGGTAATCCGCCCGTTCCACCATTTCCGGCTGTAGTCGAATAAACGCCATTTGCATAAGCGGACTGCGTAGCACCTCTAAATAGATTGTCCTGATAAGTGAATCCTCCGCTGTTTCCTGCGTTGAAAGTTTCACTTATGATTAGTTGAGCTTGAGAAGTTTGATTGAAAAATAGGCCAACTAAACCGATCGCGATTTTTAATAATTGTTTTTTCATTTTATTAATATTATGGATGTTTAAGACGAATCATTTTTTTAACATATCTGAATCCATCTGCTTCGATGGTATATAAATATTGGCCATTTGGCAAGTCTGTTTTTATACTATCAACGTCCCAAAATACACTATGATATCCTGGTGCGTAATCTGCATCAACGATCGTCGTGATAGGCTCTGCTTGGATTTCTTTGTATAATTTGATAATAACATGAGCTGCTTTAGGCAATTCAAACGGAATATGTGTTGTGTTAATAAAGGGGTTAGGATAGTTTTGAAGCATATCGAACTCCAGCGGTATGTTCATCGAAGTATTCATAACCGATCCAGCTAAAAAACTATAATCAGCAAAATAAGCTACTTTGGTAACATCAACGGTTGCATCAGGTTTGCCAACAGCTAAGATTTCATAATTATAGGTTCCAGCTGGTTGTGATCCAAGTTGAAACGCAATAATACGATCCTTTGATTTGCATTTACTGATAATAAGTCCTTCTTTTTTTAAATAATAGGTAGCTTCGATGTCTTCTGCAAGCACGATCTGAACCGATATATCATTTGTTTTTGTAAGTTGATATTCAAAAGATGTTGATTTTGAATTTACAATTGATTCGGAAACCGTTATTACTTTTTTATGAGCGTTAAAGTAAATATCACTGCTAAGGAGCATCATACAGTCTTTGTCACATATATCTCCAACCCCATCATTATCAAGATCTGATTGGTCAGGATTGATTTCAAAAATACAGTTATCTTTCGTATCGGATATACCATCGCCATCGGTGTCAAGATCTACCTGTCCAGCTATGCAAGAACCGCAAATAAATAATAGTAGCAGCGTCCATACCGTTTGGCACAGAAAAACTCTTTCTTTCATTAAATGACCTTTGATAACCTCCATATTATTATAAATAGACACAGATTTGGCTTCAAGTCCCCTAACAATGTGAGCAAAGATAACTAAAGTTATGATTGCATATATGTTGTATCAAATATTTGTGTGTATACAAATTGCACTTTTTTTGAGAAGCATAACATCGCTTGATGTTAACGACGGATTTCAATCCGTTGAAATTTACATCTAACGTACATTTGAGTGCCGTAGGTAGGATCTATTTTTGTGTAATTTGTTTTCACACTATTTTATGCTTGTGCACAAGTTTATGGCAAAGCCATAAATACACTGCGATAACGCAAATCGTCACAGGCATCTGCACAGCCTTCGTCGAGCAGGTTTTGTCGGATATGTACGTATAGAAGATTGCTTGGTCGATGATACCAAAGTCAATATCGGCTTACGTTTAAATTTAGATGCGTGCAAGCCTTTCATCATGATGTGTATTGAACCAATGGACATAGAAAATCAGCATACGTTCATCTTACATTTGATTTCAATGATTCGAACGAAGCCTTTCTTTGCACGATACCAGGTATTCATCATGCGAAATAAGAAAATGCGCAATCAGATTAAGCTATTACTCAAGTGAAACAATAAAATGCGCTGTCAAATTAAGCTTTTGTTTAAGTGAAATAAGATATCGTTTGTGTAAAATAAGATATCGTTATAGCAAAACAAACAAATGAATGAAGTAAATAAGCTTTTGAAATTAGCTATTAAGATATGAAATAAGTAAAACCCTTGAATCAAAGAAGAAAAGTGTGTAATACATGAATGGAATCACAAAACAAACTATGAATATACTAAATGAATTGAAGGTATATTGATTTGGAAACGTCGTTGATTGATTCGCAACAAATAGTAGCGCTAATTCCATCTATATTCGTAACATATCAGTATGGAATGCTACATAATCAATATTAATTTTTAAGATGTGCATGTAGATTTTTAGTAATTTCATTTCCAATAACAAAAACTGTAGTTCAAGTTCTATTATATTCACTTACATTCCTATTGAATTAAAATAAATTTTGTAGAAATCTATGTGGATTTCTACTTATTTGTCTTGCTTTTGTACAAAATAGAAATGGAATTTGAAATCGGGTGGTGCTTATGATGCTCGAGCTTAGACCCGCCGCACCCAGCAATAATACAAATATAATGCTATTTTCACAATAATCCTAAAAAATATTTCTCCGTGTGTAGACCAAATTGAATAAGCTGCGGCTTTAACAAATTGTTCAAGAATGTCCCACGAATTGCTCTTGCATAAGCATTTCAGGTTGGCTATAATCTCTAATTTCCCAACATACGTGAATACTTATTTTTTTTTTGAGTTCCGACTCTTTGGTATTTTACCTTGTGATTGAACTAGCAACATTCTGGCAAAATTCCTACTCAATTCTATGAGCTTTAGCTCCTACTCAATGGGGCATTGAATTCCCGATTCTTGATCTAAAAATGTACTAACTTCGGTTCTAACATTTCTCAGGACGGATTCTAAGATTTGATCTTTAGTGTCCATCTTTGTGTTTTTTAATGATTAATAATACTCAGATGACGCAACGTTAATACTAATTTAGTTTTAGTGCAATTTGTGTTCACACCAAATATTTTGTGCCTAATTTCTTTTTATTTGTAAATGATGTGTTTACGCCGATATTTATTGCCGTTTATTTTTCATCAGAAGCTTGACATACAAATAATATTATCAGCGTAAGCAGTATATAAAAAATAAAATTTGATAATACTATTCGATGGATTTGACGCACACGATGTAAAGATGTAATCAAAAGACAATTGACGTCAATTTTTACC
>JANMMV010000488.1:0-8010 GCA_031373565.1 Saprospiraceae bacterium | reverse complement strand
AGTAGTCTTTCTACAGTTTACGGTTTGTCAGGTATCCCTAATTCACTGATTGAGCGGATAGAAGTTGTAAAAGGCCCTGCATCTTCCCTTTATGGTAGTGAAGCGGTAGGCGGATTGATAAATATTATCACAAAAAAGCCGCAAAATGCTCCAAGTATTTCAGCAGATGTTTTCGCGACGTCTTGGGGGGAGTACAATACTGATTTAGGTCTCAAAATGAATGCTGGTAAAAAAGCAACCGTATTAACAGGTATCAATTATTTCAACTTTCAAAACAAAGTAGATAATAACAACGATAAATTTACGGATATGACTTTGCAGAATCGGATTTCTGTCTTTCAAAAATGGAATTTTGAGAGAAAAGATAATCGACTCTTTAGCCTTGCAGGTCGTTACATGTATGAAGATCGCTGGGGAGGTGATCTGAGATGGAATAAATCTTTTAGAGGCGGTGATAGTATCTATGGCGAAAGTATCTATACCAAACGATGGGAAGTTCTCGGGAATTACCAATTGCCCACTGTTGAAAAACTTATGCTTGCTTTTTCTTTCAATAATCACGACCAAGACAGCCGTTACGGGACAACATCGTACATTGCCCGACAAACTATTGCTTTTTCTCAATTGACTTGGGATAAAAAAATAGGTGTTCACGATTTACTTCTTGGGACAGCAGTCCGATACACTTTTTATGATGACAATACACCAGCAACAGCAACTCCTGATACTGTAAATCTGGAAAGCCAGCCACAAAGAACTTGGTTGCCGGGCCTGTTTGTACAAGATGAAATTTCAATATCAAAAAACCATAAATTATTACTCGGACTTAGATACGATTATAACTCCATTCATGGTAGCATAATGACTCCTAGAATAGCCTATAAATGGACTGTAAATCCGCAAAATATACTACGTCTCAATGCAGGCACAGGTTTTAGGGTGGTAAATTTGTTTACTGAAGACCATGCTGCATTGACAGGTGGGCGAGTAATAGAGATAAAAAATGAGCTAAATCCTGAGCGATCCTATAACGTAAATGTAAATTATGTTAAAAAGATATTTTCCCAAAACGGGACGATTGTCGGGCTAGATGCATCTGCTTTCTATACTTTTTTTAATAATAGAATTGTAGGTGACTATGAGTCAGACCCCAACAAAATCATTTATGACAATCTCAATGGGCATGCTGAAGGCAAGGGACTAAGTTTGAACATAGATATTGCCCTTAACAATGGACTAAAAATCATAGCGGGCGGTACCGTCATGGAAAACACATTAACAGAAAATGGAATCACCGAACAGCAAATATTAACGGAAAATGTCACGGGTGTATGGGCAGTTTCTTACAATATTAAAAAACTTAACCTTGCAATAGATTATACTGGTAACGTTTACAGCCCGATGAGATTACCATTGTTGGGGGACACAGATCCACGATTGCCAAACTCGACTTGGTGGAGTATTCAAAATGTACAATTCATTTATTCGGGTTTCAAAAATATTGAGATATATGGTGGTGTAAAAAATTTATTGAACTGGACGCCCAACAAAGGGAATCCTTTTATTATAGCTAGGGCAAACGATCCTTTTGACAAGGAAGTGGAGTTTGGAAGTAATGGACAGGTCATCGCCACAATGAGTAATCCGTACGCCCTAACTTTTGACCCTACTTATATGTTTGGCCCCAACCAAGGAATCAGGACATTCTTAGGGTTGAGATATAATTTAAAATAGATGCAAAAGTATGTATTTCTTGCTCTAGTATGGTCCTGCGTTCTCTTGTCAGGACGATCTTCATTTGCGCAAGCGAAGACATATCAATTTGAGCAAATAGATAGTTTGCAAAAAGTGGAGAAAAGAAATATTGTCGTTTTTATCCACACTGATTGGTGCAAGTATTGTCAAGCGATGAAACAGACCACATTTAAGCAGAGCGACATCGTCAAAATGCTAAACGAAAGGTATTACTTCATACATCTCAATGCAGAAGAAAGACGAGATATTGTTTTTAGCAATCAGACTTTTAAGTATAAGCCAACAGGTAGCAGCACAGGAACAAATGATCTCGCAGTGCAATTAGGTACCATCGATGCTACACTTTCTTATCCGGTACTCAGTATATTAAATTCAGCCAACGAGATTATTTTTCAGCATCCAAACTATGTTAAGTATAACGATCTGATTGGTATTCTTGATAAGTTGAAATAATAGCAGTTGTTGAAGTAACTGTATTAAATTCGCTTGTACTTCATCAACTTATCAATAATCTCACTTGAAAATATGACCTGAATAGGCCATTGCATCATCGAGAGCATCTTTATCTAACCCTAGGTTAATACTGATATCATCGAAGTACTTGATAACATTTTCACTGGCCATATTACCGGTTAGGTCATCTTTTGCCATCGGACAACCCCCATATCCTTTGATAGCCACATCAAATCGGTTACAACCACTTTTATGAGCAGCTTCAATCTTTGCAAACCAATTGTGCGGCTGGGTATGTAAGTGAGCACCAAACTCCACATCAGGGTAGGGTGGTATCAGATATTTAAATAAGTAAGAAATACTCTCCGGTGTCGCGACTCCTATCGTATCTGACAAAGCCATGATCTTAACTCCCATGTCCGCTAGTTTGTCGACCCATTGCTGAGCGATCTCAACACTCCATGGATCTCCATAAGGATTCCCAAATCCCATCGAAATGTATATAACAGCAGTTTTATTTGACCTGACACAGATTTTTTGTATTTCTTCAACCCTGCTAAGGGATTCTTCAATAGTTGCGTTTGTATTGCGAAGTTGAAATGTCTCAGATATGGAGAATGGGTAACCGAGATATGATATTTCTTCAAATTCAGCGGCATCTTCGGCACCGCGCGTATTGGCTATGATGGCTAATAGCTTGGACTTAGTATTCGATAAATCTAATTTGGCCAATACGTCAGCAGTATCTCTCATTTGTGGAATAGCCTTGGGCGAAACAAAGCTCCCAAAATCTATGGTATCGTAGCCAACTTTCAATAGTTTATTGATGTAAGTCGCCTTCATATCGGTCTCAATAAAATCGTGGATTCCCTGCATGGCATCACGTGGGCATTCTATGATTTTTATGGTAGACAAATCAGCCATTTACTTATTATGTTGAAAGATGGATAAATATAGCAACAATATATGATGCTACATTGTTACAAAAACGTTTTTCCACTAAAATATTTTTATGAATAAGCCCGTTTGGTCGTTAATAGGATTTATAATGTTCGGTTTGGGCATTTTATCTCTCATCCTGTCTCTTGTAGGTCTTAAGCTCACGATGATTGAATGGATGTATAATCATGGAGTAGTTACTCTTTTGATTCAATTATTTTTACTTTTCGGAGGTATGATTATACTTTTTGTTAGTCGAATTGATCCTGAGGAAGGAGAATAACTAAATGCACGGCCATTTTATGCCTTTTGCTATTTATCTCCCACCGAACAACTGAATAAATCTGACTACGACACCTTGATTATTATATTTGCTTCCAGTGAATGACCATGTATATTCAATATCACATATCTTTAGTGCACTTATTTTGATGTCTTCAATTCCTGCCATCAATTCGTAATAGGAACCATTGTTCGGGTCGAAATGTAAAGCTGCTCCTACTACTTCCTTAATACTAGTTTTCTTTATCAAAGGTATGTGATCAAAAATATATCCATCCAAGTGATGTCGCCAATGTGCTTCTACAAAATACCTATCTGTACTGTATTGGTAGTATGGCATGATATTGAAAACCAACTGATCGTTGATCACTGGAAAAAGTACTTCATTCGCAGCAGGATGATAAAAATCGGCAAAAAAACTCGGTTTTCCGCCCAAAAACGTTCCACCACTCAATCTGTATCTACTATGTCCAAGTAACTTAGTGCCCACATAATTGTCCCTAATGGTCAATACAGTACTTTGGAAACTAGTCGAGTTATCAGATAAGGCCACATAATTGTCAAAAAACCATTCTATAACTGGCCATTGGGAAGATTTTGTTATTTTTAGATTAGGATAACTACTATACTTTTGAAATGGTCGTATTGTCAATCGAATTTGATTAATAAAGTATCGGTTAGGTCCATAATAACTATCCGCAATAGTAGCGTTTGGGGTGTTGGATGTGTAGATCTTATCTGGTAATCGAATGCTGTAGTTCGTGTTGTTGTCCAGCGATCTCCTATCTCGGTAAGAGGTAGAAAAATCTACGTAGACGCCATTCACTAATTCTTTTTTCCAACCGATTTCTGCTATTTTCAAGTCATATAGCCTAATTCTATTCAATTTTAAAAATAGATCATTTAGTGTTTGAGCTACTAGTCCCACAGGTTGTTTGTAATCATATTGCCAATATTTGCGGCCTAATTGACCATATATTTCTGCAGAATGATAATTGTCATATATCCTTCTAAAATGTAACATCGGTTTCCATTCTCGATCTGCGAGACCATAATTGCTGCTAGCCGATATGTTTACAAATCGACTCAGAGAATCTGTCCTTCTAAACGCAAGGCCAAATTTGAACCTGCTTCCTTCAACTGCATTAAAGTTGTAGAGCTCTTGCAATTTGGGCGTTGCTAATTCAAAGTTCTTGTGACTGTTTTGGTAAGAATAACCTGTTATTAGTTTAATAAACTTGAATGTATTATTTGCTCTATCTAAACTGTCTAAAAAAGGTTTTGATTTCCATATTTTCGCCAACGAATCTTTTTTGGTATAGTCGTTCTCTTCATCAGCCGTCAAAGGTACAGGTCTTGTCATTGCCCAAAAGGACGAATCTCGCTTTAGAGCATCTTTTTGGATAGAAAAATTTTCATTATTATTGAAAATGCTTGAAAGGTCAGGATTTAGTACATAGTTTGAGAATATGTAAGTAAAAACACCTTCAATGTTAAAGCCCATTATACCACCGCTAAAAGTGACTACTTGACTCAGCAGCCTCCTGTTATCGTTACTGTTGACCGGCACATATATCTGTTTGAAATGAACAGTATCAAAAAATGTTCCTCTTAACGTAGGGCCGCTTATGCTGGCATCTAGACTATATACATTAAAATAGTCATCAACAATATATATATAGCCAGAAAGCAAGGGTTCATTTGTCGATTTCGGGCTCATTTTGATTCGATAGACCTTTTCTTTGTCTTCATTATAGAAGGTGCTCTCCAATGCATATTTATAATGACCAATGGCGTTATCTGACAATGGCGAAGCTATCGATCTAGCGAATTTATAATACTCATCGTACACATTGAACTGAAAGATCTCAAATCTATTGGCGGTAAACAAGTCATTCTCACCTGCTTTTACGGAAGATATCATGATTTCCTTGGTCTTGTCAGGATCTTGAAAATAGTACTTAGATGTTGATTCGGATAGATATAGGATTCCTTGGCGTGATGTATCAAGGATACCACCTAAATTTCCTATCTCTTGGCCCATGATTTTCTTCGGTGCGTTGAGCATCTTGACCTTACCTTTGACATAGAGATCCGCTTCTAGCGATGGCACTTGGTGTCTATGAAAATTTCTTTTTGCAATAGCCTGCCTTATGATAGGGTAGGCAGGATCTTCACGGTCGGCAGCGATGGTAACTTCTGACAACATTACTTCATCTGCATCTAAACGCACATTGACAACTATGCGCTTCCCAACAGCAAAATCAACAGATTTTGTCACTGACTTATACCCTACGTACTGATAAACGATATTGTATTTCCCAGATTTAGCCAGCGCAAGAGAGTATTCGCCATCGATGTTGCCGACAGTTCCTATAGTGGTATTTTCAACATAGATAGTAGCACTAGGCAAAGCGATGTTAGTATCATCGACTATTGTACCAACGATTTGTGATAATAATCCTCGACCAAGCAAAATAAACACAGCAGAAATATATAAACGCATTTGACTCGAGATTATTTATGTTTTAGTCCTAGATCTTGAAATGTGGTAATATGGCGGGTCTTTGGTATTCCTTTGATAAACACCGAGTTAGCTGGAAGGAGGAAAATAGCTTCCATGATGATAGGTTCTGTCATAAATGGATCGTTTTTTTTATTGACAAAGATATCTATTTGATTGAAATTATATAGAATTTTCATGTTTTGAGCAAACGAAAGTATTTTCATAATCTTTACTTAAGATTTCTATAACTTTTAACTTTTCTAACAAAATGTTAATTTTTATTAAATAACTGTAAATTAGTATTTTATAAAATACATATATATCATATATGAAAAAAGTGATATTGCTAGGCAGCGCTCAATGTTAATTTAGCGTTAAAAATAATATGGTTAAAGTTTTTTTTCATGAAAATGAAAACCTAATTTTGCTTAATATTCAGCTTATTGAATTTTTTTTAAATCATCTTATTTCTAACAAAACAATTAAATTAGTATGAAACAAGTCTTATTTTCCGTGCTTTTACTCTTAGGAGGAATAGGCATGACGTACGGCCAAAAGATGGTTTCCGGTAAAGTCACTGACAGTGCTGGGGAACCGTTGATAGGGGCTAGTGTTACAGCTAAAGGTACAACAGTAGGTACGATCACAGATGTTGATGGTTACTTTGCTCTCAAAGTACCTGCAGAAACAAACGCAGTTGAAGTATCCTATACTGGATACGACACACAAGAATTTGATGTAACCAATGGTGGTGTGATTGATGTCGTACTACAAGAAGGTAAGCTTCTTGAAGAGGTCGTCGTTACAGCTTTAGGTATCAAACGAGACAAAAGGGCTCTCGGTTATGCAACCACTAATCTTGGCGAATCGGATTTAGCTCGAAAAGGAGAAACAGATGTCGCTAGAGCACTTGCAGGAAGAGCACCCGGTGTTAATATTGCTAGTTCTGCGGGTCTTGCTGGTTCTGGTACTAAAATTAACATCAGGGGTACCAGTACAATCTCTGGTAATTCGCAACCACTTTGGGTAGTTGATGGTGTTCCAATCAACGTTAGTGCTAATGAAATTAACGCTGACTTTAGAGATGGAAATGTTACACCTACAAGAAATTTGGACATCGATCCTAACAATATTGCTTCTATGAGCATATTGAAAGGTCTAGCTGCGTCTACTTTATATGGTGCTGCTGGTAGAAATGGAGTTATCCTTATTACCACAAAGACAGGTTCGGGAGCAAGTTCAAAATCTAAATTTAATGCATCGGTTTCACAATCTTATGGAGCTGTACAAGCATTTATACCTGAATATCAGAATAAATGGGCAAACGGATTTGACGGTGATTATGGTGAGTTTTTCTCTAACTGGGGCGTTTTATTCTCAAATAATTCAGTCCAAGCGAGACATCCATATTATGAGTGGAGAGGCATTTTCCCTAACAATCCAGAATTTGCTCAGCCTTACACTCCTCAGGCAGCTCCAAACAATGTTTCCGACTTTTTCCAAACAGGACAATCTTTGACAACTTCAATAAATGCCGGGGTTAACTCAGAAATTGGATCTTTTAATGTCGCATTTAGTAGACTTGGTGAGACTGGTTATATTAAAAACAACGATTTGAGTAGATTGAATTTTACTGTTGGAGGTTCTTCAAATATCGGTTCAAGACTTAAATTGAATGCGAATGTAGCTTATATCAAAACTGATTTCAAAACGCCACCTGTAGCAGCAGGTTTGGGCTCGAACTCAGATGGTGGTCCTTCAGTTTTTGCAAATTTATTTTATGTTCCACGTAATATAGATCTTACGAACTTACCAAATACTAACCCTGTTACAGGAGGACCGGTATTTTATAGAAATAATAATAGTATTACTAATCCATACTGGTTATTGGATAATTCTGGACAGACTTCTAATGTTGACCGTATAATGTCAAATTTTTCTGCTAACTACAGATTGTTCGATTGGTTGTCAGCTACATATAGAATTGGTATAGATAACTATTCAGAATCACAAGATTATTATGTAAACAAAGGATCAGTAGGTTATCCAGCTGCAGTACAAGCTTTTGCTTCAGG
>JANMMV010000463.1:0-5876 GCA_031373565.1 Saprospiraceae bacterium | reverse complement strand
GGACGCTGGGCTTTGATAGCTTCAATGACAGGTCGTCCTTGTTCAAATTCGCCTAGGGAGGCACAGTGCATCCAGATAGGATTATCAAATGAAAAGTGATCAATGACTTGCTTTGATTCTACCCTACCCGTGATAATTTTTCGCCACTTCGGAACAAAAAGCGATCCACAATATAAAACCGTTTGGCCTAGACCGACTATAATGTTGTAAATGATAAAATATAGTTGGTCCATAATAGTACAAAGGTAAGTGCGTTGATTGGATCTTAGTTATCCTAATCCAAATGCTCTTCAAAATTGAGAAACATTCAGCTTAATAGAAAATAGTCGCCTCAGATCCACCCCCGTAGTACGGAAATGTCCACATAATACGGATACCATGTAGCAAATCAAGGCGTTTTGACAAAGTAGGTAAGCCAGTATCAAAATTGATAGCTCGAACTTCTTTGGTAAAACCTTGCGTAAAATCAAATGCAATCTCAAGATTTAGTTTCCGATCTCTTGAAAAGAGTTTATATCCTAATGATTGCTTAAGGGCAGGACCTCGTGATAGTCTATCATAGCCAATCGATCTTCCAACTCTGATTTGCGCCAACGCATTACCGTTATCTGAGAATACGATTTGATGAGCTAATATGCCACCACCGACTGCAAAACTAATCCCAGATCTATGCATTTGCGAGATTCTAAATATTTTTCCAACAGAAGCACCTATAAATATACCTCGCTCGCGAAACTTTACTTCAGCCAATTGCTTGTCATCCCCCAACAAAAAACCTTCTTTTGTCCTAAATGACTTGACTACATCTTCTTTGACCACATCTCCGTATAGATATTGAAATTCAGGTGTCACAAACCAATTTGATTTATTAATGTATGATGCTGCAATAGAAAAATTAAGGTTGGAGCCATATCTATCCTTGAGGTCGCCACCCGGTATTTGCGCCCCCAATCCTATACTCCCAGTTAGCATATATCCATCTACCGGTAGGATATTATCCACTGTTTGCGATTGACTATGGACATTTATCGATGTTAAGAGCGTGAAGGCAGACACCGAAAGTAAATAATATAGACGATGGATCATGTCGAGATTTTTAAAAAATTTAATGATGATCAAATTTTATTTTGTGATAAAATGGTTGGTGATCATCTTCTGTCCACCCAAATATTTCTACAAATTTCACTTGCGGAAAAACACCTAAATCCTCAGCAAAAACATATATATGGTCAATCTCGATAAGATTTTGTGCGAAACGTGCCTTCACAACAAAATGAGAATCACCAGATCTACAAATGTAAAATTTGAGATCAGAATAAGAAACAAATACAAATTCGATGAGCTCATTACTGATGACAGTGTGATTATAACCATACGCTAACTTTCGTTGGATATAATTAATATCCTGAGTCTCTTGACTTCCGTCATCTTTGTATTTGATCCATTGGATGCTAATAGGCTCACATAAATCTACAACACCACCACTTTTTGTGTTTACTGTGTAAATCACAGTATTGATATTTTGATTGCGCTGAATATAGAACAGCAAACCATCCTCGCGGATAATTGAAGGATAATGGCTAGGCCTGCCCTTATGTCCGAAGACACACTCAGCATATTTGGCGGAAGGAATAAGTCCTGTTTGCTTCATTATCGTTGAGAAAAATTATTTAAAAAAATATTTAAGCAAATATAACGGCTATCTTGAGACTAAAGGCAAGCCACATCATGAAAAAAGTATAAAACTGTCTTGAGGTTACCATTTATGCAGAAAAAAATGAAATCCAATTATTGTGCTCCTTTAATCACCTGCTCCAATTCTCCAAGAGATCTTGCACCTGACGCTCTCCAAAGCAATTCCCCGTTTTTGTACAACACAAAGGTAGGTACACCACGGATCTCTAGTCTGTCAGCTAGACCAGGGTTTTTATCAATATCGATCTTAATGATACGTGCTTCGTCGCCAATTCTGTTAGCGAGTTGCTCCAAAACTGGCGCCATTGCTTGGCAAGGCCCACACCAAGTAGCAAAAAAATCTACTAATACAGGTTTATCATCATTTATTATTTCTGTAAATGTCACTTTAATTTTGTTTTATCTGAACCGATCCAATAATATCGAGCATACCATTATTTTCGATGGTATTTCCTGTGCCTAACATCACATTTGGATCTTTGATGACCATGTTTTTTAATGTTGTAGTCCCGTTATTCAAAATCACTCGATTAGCAGGATTCGATCCAGATCTGAGTTCCATATTTTCAAGATTTAGAACACCTGCATCTGAAACGGTAAATATGGGTCCGTTGTTCGCTCCTTGGATCTTAATTCCTTGAGATACGAGTGGAGCAATCGTTAATGCTTTGGATAAATTTATGGTGCCTGATGTGAGCGTGATAGTTTGGTTATTAATAAATGGATTCATATTAATAACAGAAAACCCCGACGTCAAACAATCAAAAGCATACCTCAATGTGCCTGGGCCTGTGTCTCCTGTTGAAGACACAACATTAGTACATACGTCACTGCAAGTAATGTTACCAGCCCAACCAGAAGAAGTTGTGCTTCCGTCACTCAAAAATTTAGCAGTAAGACAACCTGAAGGATGTGTCGAAACAAATGTGCCTGGCAATGTCGTTCCGTGATATCCACCAGCGGGGAAACCACTCGTTGTGACAGGGTTAGCACTAGCCATCAACGGGCTCAATATCGAATTGCCATTATATATATATAACGCATCATAATTGGCTTCAGTACTGAATGCTGTAAAAGTCATCGTTGCTGTCTTGCCGGACAAAACATCTGGGCATATAACCGTTGTAATATCCTGATTATTACCGTATTGTCCGCTTACACCGCCGCTATCATAGAAAATAGAACCACAAGTAAGCGAAGTTTTTGCTTGAGCTGTTTTCCAAAGCGAAAAACTAGATGAGCCACACTTAGATCTAACATGCACATAATAGGTCGTATTAGCAGTTAAACCAGAGATATTTTGCAAAGTAGATATAGTCAAAGTACCGCTTGCCGGTGGTGAAGCATTTGTCGTGACCGCATACTCGTAACCTAAAGCTGGCATGCTTGTCGGCGCCTCCCAAGAGATAGTCATCGATACGGCATTTGGCGAAGCGCTTACATCAATAGCTGCATAACAAGCTGGAATTGCGGGCACAAAAAGGTCAGATTTCCATAATCCACGGCCATAGGTTGCAGCATAAATTTTATCTTCGAGATAATTAATGTCTAAATCAAATATCTCTACATTGGGCATGCCATCAGAAAATGGAATCCAGTCGGGCAGGTCATAATTAATATAAAATATTCCTACATCCATTCCGATATACAAGCTCTCAGCCAAATCATTATTATGGACAATACAATTGACAGGTAAATTAGGTAGCGTGCCACTAATATTATTCCAAGATACCCCACCATCTATTGACCTATATACTTTCGCACCAGCAGTATAATTTCTTCTGACCACCCAGATGGTATTTGGTTTCGTAGGATGAATTTCAAGCATAGATATATCCGTACCTGGTAAGCTAATCTTATTCCACGATATACCGCCATCGGCTGTTTTATAAATTGCTGAAGATGTACCGGTATAAATAAAATTTGAATTTGATGGGGCAACTCTTAAGATAGTCTTGTTGGACGTCCCTAACTGAGTAGTGTTACCTATCGAAGTCCAATTTGTTCCTTGATTAGTAGACTTGTATAACTGAGCGTATCCAGCATATATTGTAGATGGCGTCGTCGGATCTAGTTCGTACGGCGTAATCCAAGAACCTCCCGGTGCGCCAGGGATCGTGTTTTGAATATCAGTCCAACTGCTGCCGCCATTGGTCGATCTACGAAGCTCACCGTTTTGTATAGCACCGTACATAATATTAGAATTAGTCCTATTTATTTGACATTCCATACCATCGCCGCCTATTACATCGGACCAAACACCTGCTGTACTTCGTAACTTTGTACCATTGTCTTGCAAACCAGTGATAACCTTGGTATCCGTTTGAGAAACCGCTAGACGGTACATTTGACTGATGACCAAAGTATTAGATTTGTCAGTCCATGATGTACCACCGTTGGTAGAGACGTATGCTCCCCCATCACAACCTATCCAAAGTGTCGTATTATTCTGAAAGTCTAAGCTGTGCTTATCAGCGTGTACAGCTGGTATTCCATTATTAAGCGAATACCAAAAATTATTTAAAGTCCATGTAACCCCACCGTCTAATGATTTCCATGTATTGACACCACCTATATAAATCGTATTTGCAACCAATGGGTCAGCAGCAATACATAAGTCATACCATCCTTGCCCACCTGCTCCAGATCCATTCTCTGAGTAGCCCAAAATATTAGGTGTTGTGGACATTGTTGACCAAGAAGTACCACCATCAGTTGAACGATAGAGTCCCTTGAAACCACTATCAGTTGATAATGATGCTAATGCGTATATGTAATCTGTATTCGCATTAGTGACAGCCAATTCTATTCTGTTTGAACCCGTGACGGTGTAAACGGACGTAAATGTATCTCCGCTATTTGTTGATTTAAAAACTTCTGTGGATGTTGAAGCAAAAAAAGTATTAGACCCAAAAGCCTTGCTCGCTTCAATATCACGAAAATTACCAGTTTGCTCTTGTGTCCAACTGACCCCAGCATTTATCGATCGATACACACCATTGCTTGTAGCAACAAGAACGATATCAGGATTCTCTGGGTGTAATAATATTTCTCGAATCGAGCGACTGTTAGTAACTGCCCAGTTAAGACCAGTTGTGGACCATGTATCGCCACCATTTGTTGATTTCAAAACACCTATCGAATAAGTATCATTAGCATCTCCGTCACCCGTGGCTAGGTACATTATACTGGGATTAGTTGGGTTGATAGCTAGCCCTGATGTACCTAAGTGTGCAAGTGCATCTGTACTTGTTGTCCAATTTGTACCGCCATTAGTTGATTTCCATAATCCGCCTCCTGCCGAACAGGCAAAAATCGTATTAACATCTGTCGGGTGAAAAGCCATAGAATTGATTCGTCCTATGCCAGCGTATCCACCAACAGAAGTTGTAGGACCCAAATTTGTCCATGCACCAGCAACGCGATTGCCACCACTCTGCCTTTCTACATATCGTTCCCATTCCAATTGCTTGATGCCCGCCGGCGGAAAATGCCCATTTTCATCTACTCTCGACGACCAATAATCTTCCCACCTTCTGAAGGTTTTATACCCTTGACCTTTCTCTGGGGTTTTACCTTTCCAATATTCTTCAAAATTCTGCTGAACCTTAAAAAAATTCAACTGTCCATCAGAGTCCAACCCGTTGTCCATCCAAACTTGGGCTTTTGATGAAGAAAAGTTAAGCAGAAGCAGTAGCGCAAAAACATAACTTGTTATGCCTCTTTTAAATACATGCATAATTTACAATAATATAGTGAACCTAAAATTGAAAACAAATTTAAGCTTAAGAATATTATTCGAACAAACTTTAACATAAAAATGATAAAAACTGTCGGCAATCGAAAGATTTACAAAGTAATATACTTCTTTGCCTCCTAACCGATCGGCTAGGAAAATATTCTAAATTCAATCAAAATAGTTATCTTCGCCGTCTTTACAAACCAATTATGATTCTTACAGATACCCAAATACTCAAAAGCATAGAAGATGGCAATATTGTCATCGAACCATTCAGACCAGAATGTTTAGGTACAAATTCATATGATGTACATCTTGGCAAATATTTGGCAGTCTATGAAAATAGGGCTCTTGATGCACGTGCACATAATACCATCCGACATTTTGAGATAGGACCTGAAGGTTTTGTGATAGAACCAGGCATTTTGTATCTAGGTGTCAC
>JANMMV010000413.1:0-1753 GCA_031373565.1 Saprospiraceae bacterium | reverse complement strand
CCTCATTTGGTCATCACGCAGGTATTTATACTCGCATCAAACTACTTGCTTTTTACATCGAGCCTGCTGTTCTATTCAACTCAAACAAAGTGACATACAAACTTGATCAATATGGAGAAGGTGGTATTGTAAACCAACTACGCTCTGAGCGATACAATTATGTAGACATCCCAGTATTGGCGGGCATCAAAATGGGTCCTGTTAGACTGCAAGCTGGTGTAGTATCTCATCTTTTTATCAATAGCATATCAGATATTGTCGATGTAGATGGATATCAGCAAAAATTCCAAAATGCAACCTACGGCTATCAAGCAGGTGTCGGTCTTGATATCAGAAGCATCAGAGTTGATGTGAATTATGAGGGAAACTTGACGGCATTTGGAGATCACATAACAGTCGATGACACTAGTTACAATTTTGGCTCTAGACCTCACCGTATCGTCGCAAGTGTAGGTTATAAATTTTAAATCAGAATAACATATTATAAAAATAAATAATATTTGGCATGGTATTTGAAATATATCAAGTATACAGATTTTGACCTGTAATTGTTAAACCAACCGATTATCAAAATAGTCACTCTCCCAAAAGAGTGACTATTTTTTTTGCCGTAAATAACACCATGGCGTCACAAGATACAATTTGAAACATTTGATAATAAACCAAGTAATCGTAATTATTTTCTACAGTGGATTATACTATTAAATGAAAAAAAGGCACTATCCTACTTTATAATTCTTAGCATTTTCAACTCTATATCAGTGACACATGGGCGCTTTACCGTCGGAAATATGAGGTGAGATAAATGGGATGCCGAGATTCATACCACGCAATATAAGAATGACGCCAATGCTGAGTAAAAGATAAGGAGTGACGGCATTGAGCTTTTGGCGCATTCCTACAGAGATAAACCTACCAAATATCATGATAGAAGCCATCACAGGTATCGTAGCTAATCCAAAACCTAACATCAATACACCGCTACTGATGACAGAAGCTGTAGCAACTCCAGCTATCAACGCAGCATAAACTAGCCCACACGGCAGCAATCCATTTGCTATTCCTATTTGAAAGAAGCCAAGAGAAGATGATTTTGATGCAAGCAGTTTCGATAGTTTTTGCTGAATAAATTGAGTGGACCGAGCTATAAATGGCAAACGAATATGCCCGAAATGTATACCGTAAACCATCAGAATCAAAACGATACCAGCGATGATTGACAAGACTTGTTGCAGATGGAAGAATGAAAAGCTCATACCAATAAGCCCAAAAAAAAGTCCCAATAAAGTGTAACTTATGGTTCGACCTAAGTTATAGTTAGCTATAGCAAATGATTTTTGTTGAGTAGACTGATGATGAATAGGAAGTGATAAAGCCAATGGTCCACACATACCGATACAATGTAGACTACCTACGATTCCGAGCGTCAGACCTGAAAAAAATGACACTATCATGGGTTACAGTTTCGGTATGATAAGTTCTTGTTCTTTGTAATAACGCTGTCCATTGCTAAACCATGAAATGCGTGACGTATACCTACCTGCTGATAATTGTGCAATAGGCATAGAAAATGTGCCAGTTGCCGATGGTGTAAAATCAAGTATTTTGTCCATACGCTCATCACTCCATCGCAATAATTGACATTTTCCATCTCGAAATTCACTTATTAGTGACAAAGGAATGGTTAAAACTAATTGATCTTTTTGGATTCGCAGAATGTCCCCTTTCTCTATTCCCTCAAGACGATGTGCTG
>JANMMV010000371.1:0-14184 GCA_031373565.1 Saprospiraceae bacterium | reverse complement strand
AAAAATACGATGCCTCCTATCTGATAATCGCGAATCCATTGCTCGAGTTTGGCTTCATCGTGTGGCTTACCAGAATAATTGCCACGTGGCATAAGAAGCTGACCTATTTTTTGATCCAAAGTTAATGTTTGGAATACAGAGTCAACCCAAATTTGGTTGTATTCATTGAGAAAAGCGGGCCCTTGCTGGGCAAAACTTGAAAAACTTGTAAGTATTGTAATAAGTAGGCCAACACAATATTTATTCATCATGATAATAGATATGCGACAAAAGTAGTATATTTGATTATTAAATCACGTGAAATTACCCAATGAGAATAATTATCATCACCCTAATCATAGGACTATTTTCATCTTGCCAACCCAAAGAACTACCTACGATCATTACTATTGATGAAGATTCGTTTGTGGCTAAATTCTCGCATATGACGACCAAAACTGAGATGGAACAAATAGCGAAGGCCTTTGCCGAAAAAGCAGGTGAACTTGATTTCTCTCGGTGTTCGTTTTTTGAAAACGGAAACCTACAAAAACTTAGTATTGTAGTTAAAGCACCCGATGGAAAATATGGGGCAACAAGTGCAGGTATAGTAGGTCTTCAATACGGGTACTATGGTTTTTATTGGGGACCTGGCGGATTTGGTGTAGGATCTATAAAGTAGTTAAATTTTTCGAGAGACTACATCTTTGATAGCCGTATCAAGTGTGGAATAGCCGTATTGAAATCCGATATTCTTCCATTTATCAGCACTGACGCGGTTACTATTTAGTACGACATCTGCCATCTCACCCATTGCAAGTCTCAATCCGAATGTCGGTACAGGCAACAACAATCCATGGCTATCCAAAGCCTTCATGATCTCTTGCATAAAAGTTTTGTTCGTTAATGGATCAGGCGTGACAGCATTGTACGTACCATTGATCCCTTTATCGGCGATCGAAGTCAATATCATCTTACATAGATCGTCGATGTGAATCCATGAGTAAAATTGACTACCATTTCCAAAGTAATTATATACGCCAAGTTTACTGGTCATCAACATCTTTGGCAATGCACCATCAAGTGTACTCAATACGATACCTATTCGCAATATCACTGCGCGCTCGCACTTCGCTCCTACATGATGAGCAGCATCTTCCCATTGTTTACAACATTCTGCCAAAAAACCTTTGCCCAAAGCGGAAGTTTCGGTCAATATTTCCGAGCCTCGATCACCGTAGTAGCCTATTGCCGATGCAGAAACATAGCTCTTAGGTTTGCTCTCGTGTTTTGATAAAAACATCGCAATCGTCTTCGCGCTGTTGACTCGACTATCTATCAGTTCTCTGCGTCGTGAAGTTGTCCACAGGCCATCTGCGATACCAGCACCAGCTAGATTGATGATATGGTCAGGAACAAAGTCAAGGTCTATCGTTTTGCTATTTGTATCCCATCGCACGAAATGTACATCCTTACTTTCTTTGGCTTGGCGAGAGAGAATATAAACATCATATATGCTGCGATCGATCTGTCGAAGCAGCGCTTGTCCCACAAGGCCGCTGCCCCCTGCTATGACGATAGATTGTTTTTGCATAATATTACCTAATTTGATAATAAGGTAACTGTTATTATATGAAAAGGTTTGGATCTAGATATTCCTCATCATTCATGATTTCTTAATCCATAACTCACATTATACTAAATCCCTCCTTCATCATCGCTCATAAGGCCACGATTAATAAAACCCAATAATGGTTGGGCAGCTACGAAATCTTGGATGATTTGATCAAATTGTTTTGGGTCAGTGAGTGCTTTATCTGGTATCGGTTTTCCTACGGTAAAGGACTTCAGTTTTAGATATTCAATGGCAGGATTGTCTGCCTCGTAGCCTTTGGGTGGTCGAGAGAGTTTGTTACCATCTTCAATAGATAGATCACCATACGTAGATTTGAATGTTTTGTCATCTAAAATATGTCTCAGATCATCATAAAAATAGTTGATCTCCTTGCGAACTTTGGCAAGCAGTGGCGCTTCGGGTTGCCAGAGTCCACCACCGATAAAAGACTGTCCTCTCTCGATGTGCAGATAATATGCCGCCGTCATCATTTTCTTACCCATGGGATGAAGGGCGATGCCGAGATGGGTCTTATAGGGAGATTTATCCTTGCTAAAACGCACGTCTTTATTTACTCTAAAGACACAATCTTTGGCAGTCAAGATGTCAAGTCCTGCGTCATGTTTTTTCATTTCCGTAAGGATACGATCAGCCAGCCCGATGTAATCAGCCTTCATAATGTCATATCTCTTTCGATTTTCGCTAAACCAATCTTTGTGATTATTTTCACGCAAATCATCAAGAAATTGTAGTGTTGATTGTTGTAGCATAAACCTAATATTATTATCGAATGTATTTGTTCGGTAGGCTCAAATCTACGAGTTATTATTCATTTTTAGTTACCATGTACAGACTTTGGTTCACGTCTCGGACCAAAGTTTGTCTTACATAGTTCGCTGGCATCACCGCTGATGATAGATTAAATAAGTAATCGTTTGAGAATTATTAATATTTGGACTAAGGGTGTACATTCTTTCAAAAATCATTCTTTTTTGTACCTTTGCACTTCTAAAAAGTAAAAGAATATGATCAATATTACTCTTCCAGATGGCAGCGTAAGACAATACGAAAGTGGTGTGACAGCGATGCAAATCGCCCTTTCGATTAGCGAAGGATTAGCACGTAATGTACTTGCAGCTTCAGTAAATGGTGACGTTTGGGATGCTTCTCGAGCAATAACCACTGACGCAAATGTCAAATTATTTACTTGGAATGACAAAGAAGGAAAAGCGACCTACTGGCACTCTTCGGCTCACTTGATGGCGGAAGCACTAGAAGCAATTTATCCAGGTACTAAGTTTGGTATCGGGCCAGCGATAGACACGGGTTACTATTATGATGTCGATATGGGAGATATCACATTGACGCCAGCCGATCTTCCTAAGATAGAAGAAAAAATGCTCGAACTGGCTCGTCAAAAAAGCGAGTATAAACGCCAAGACATTAGCAAAGCCGATGCGATCAAATATTTTACCGACAAAAATGACGAATACAAACTAGAGCTGCTAGAAGGACTTGATGACGGTGGAATCACCTTGTATTCTCAGGGAAATTTTACAGATCTTTGCCGTGGGCCACATATCCCAGATACATCAACTATCAAGGCAGTAAAACTAATGAGTCTCGCTGGCGCATACTGGCGTGGCGATGAGAAGCGCAAGCAAATGACGCGCATATATGGTGTAACATTCCCAAAAGCTAAAGATCTCACCGAGTATCTAGAGCTTCTCGAAGAAGCCAAAAAACGCGATCACCGAAAACTTGGTGCAGAGTTGGAGTTGTTTATGTTTTAAGAAAAATTGGGTGCAGGTCTTACGATCTGGTTAACAAAAGGTAAACAGCTTCGAGAGAGATTACAGAATTTTCTACGTGTAGAGCAAGAAAAACAGGGCTATCAAATGGTGGTCACACCACATATCGGAGCTAAAAGTCTTTATGTCACTTCTGGCCACTATGCCAAATACGGCGAAGATAGTTTCCAACCCATCAAGACACCAAAAGAAGGCGAGGAGTTCTTCCTAAAGCCGATGAATTGTCCTCACCACTGCGAGATTTTCGGGGTCAGACCTAGATCATACAGAGAATTACCATTGCGTATCGGAGAGTTCGGCACGGTATATAGATATGAACAGAGCGGTGAATTGCACGGCTTATCGAGAGTACGTGGATTTACCCAAGACGATGCCCACATCTTCTGTACGGTAGACCAGGTCAAGGGAGAATTCATCAAAGTACTTGAGTTGACGACGATGGTCATCAAAAAGCTCGGATTTGAAAATTTCACGGCGCAGATTTCCCTTCGCGATCCAGCGAAACCTGAGAAGTATATTGGCTCTGATGAAAACTGGGCAGCAGCAGAATCAGCTATCATAGATGCTGTCGGAAGTTTTGATTTAGTGACGACAACCGCTTACGGCGAGGCTGCCTTTTATGGCCCTAAGCTTGACTTCATGATCAAAGACGCGCTCGGTAGATCGTGGCAATTGGGTACAATACAGGTAGATTACAATCTTCCTGAGCGTTTTGAGCTCGAATATGTGGGTTCTGATAACCAGATGCACCGTCCTGTGATGATCCACCGTGCACCATTCGGATCGATGGAGCGATTCATTTCTATCTTAATAGAACACACAGCCGGTAAGTTTCCATTGTGGTTGTCTCCAGATCAGTTTGCATTGTTGCCGATTTCGGATAGATTGTTACCATACTGCGAAGAAGTAAAAGCGGAACTTGCCAAACATGATATTCGTGGTTTTATCGATGACAGAGCCGAATCAATAGGAAAGAAAATACGTGATACTGAGCTAAAGAGAGTTCCAATTATGCTCGTCATAGGCGACAAAGAATTTGAAAATGGGCAAGTTTCAGTACGTCTCCAAGGTAGTGGCGATATTGGAGCGATGAGTATCGCAGAGTTCGTGACTTATTTTAAAGGCGAGTTAGAGAAGTAAGCGCACTTTTGAAAGCAGCCACGATTACACAGCTCAAAAAAGAGCTCGAAACATATACCCACCAAAGGTTAGTAGAGACTGTTTTGGCTGTATCCAAATATAAGGTAGAGAACAAAGAACTCTTATCCTATATTCTTTTTGATTCAGACGATATCGAGGGATATGTTACCGATATCAAGATTGAGATAGATGAGGCATTTGATGAGATCCACAATGCAAGCTATTATGTTGGCATCAAAAAATTGCGTAAAATATTGAGATTGATTCAGAAATACTGCAAATACATGGGCTCAAAAGATAGAGAAGCGGAGCTACTACTGCACTTTTGCGATCGCATGGTAGAACACGGTATGCTTCGACATCGATACAAGTCAGTTGTCGTGATCTTCGGTCGTCAGTTAGACAAAATAGAAAAGATCATTCCTAAAATCAATGAAGACCTTAGGTACGATTACACTGAGCGCATTACAGAATTAGCTAGAGCTGTTTGATGATTGAATGCTTGAATATAATGAATGCGAGAATGATTGAATGATTGAATGCTGGAATTCAAGGCTTGTTCTGCTCTACAGCCTTGGCATCACATTATCTAGCTCCCTAAATTGAGAACCGTCTCACAATGTTCTAATTTCTGACTTCGAACTTTTGACTTCAAACTTGGCAACTTACAAGTCTGTCATTCCGTATTGGTTAACAGCCTGCTTTACATTATTGGATAAAGAAAAACTTAATCTAGTCCAAGCAGTTCCCTCAATTCCTTTCAGCAGAATTCCGTCCTTTGTCTTTTCAATCGTAAACAAAAAGTCTACGAGTTTTAGGTCTTTTTCGTTAGTAAGATTTTTTAGATCAGCCATTCCATACTCATCAATAGCTTGCGGATTGTGATTTTTACGACTGAAACTCAACTCTGTCCAAGCACATCCTTTCAGGCCTTCCAATGTAAGTCCAGATTTCGTCTTTACGACGACAAATTTAAACTCCTTCAGGTCGGTCGATTTATTATCTTGAGCGACTAGATAATTACTCGCAAGCAATAATAGCACAGCAATTAAAGTTGTAGAAGTAAATTTTGATTTCATATCTTTATTTTTTCCCAAAGTAAAATCCTCGTAACCAAAGCGCTAACCACACTACAAATCCAAAGATAACAGGTGCTAGTACATGACCTAAAGCGTCGCCCTTGATAACATGCGTAGCTACAGCACCGCCAAGCCAGCCTGTCAGCATGATTGCTCCTATCATTGACGTTTTAGGCCAGATGTAAAGTAAAACAGCTACAAATAACGTAAGTCCAAGAAATATTAATGAACCTTCGTTATATCCCATGTCCACTGCTCCTTTTACGGCAGATGGATTTTTAGTGATATTCATAAAAGCGCCCATGAGAAACATTGCACTTATTAAGCCCTGTAAAATGTAACCTGCCCAAAGTGTTACTTTTGATTGATTTCTGTTATTATTCATTGTGCTTTATTAAAAATGTGATAAAAATCTAGTTTACTGCCCCAAAACTATCGCAAAAATAAGCGGTGCCACTATCGTTGCATCGCTCTCGATAATATATTTGGGCGTAGCAATATCTAGTTTACCCCAAGTGATCTTCTCATTAGGTACAGCACCAGAATACGATCCATAACTCGTTGTACTATCACTGATCTGACAGAAATACGACCAAAACGGGACATCATGCATTTCCATATCTTGGTACAACATAGGTACGACGCAGATAGGGAAATCTCCAGCGATACCACCGCCGATTTGGAAAAATCCTACTCCTTTGCCAGCACTATTCTTCGGATACCAATCGGCAAGCCACATCATATATTCGATTCCGCTTTTAGTTGTAGAAGCTTTTAGTTGGCCTTTGATACAGTATGATGCAAATATATTGCCCATAGTGGAGTCTTCCCACCCCGGTACGATGATCGGAATATTCTTTTCGGCGGCAGCCAACATCCAGCTATCTTTGGGATCTATCTCATAATATTGCTCTAAGACTCCACTGTTAAGCATTTTGTACATAAACTCATGCGGAAAGTATCGCTCGCCATTTTGCTCAGCCGTACTCCAGATGTCCCATAAATGCTTCTGCAATCTACGGAAAGCTTCTTCTTCAGGGATACATGTATCGGTAACTCGATTGTAGTGATTCTCCAGCAAATCCCACTCGTCTTGTGGGCTAAGATCCCGATAATTTGGCACACGCTTGTAATGTGAGTGCGCAACAAGGTTCATGATGTCTTCTTCGAGATTGGCACCAGTACAAGAGATAATCTGTACTTTATCTTGACGAATCATCTCAGCCAATGATTTTCCCATCTCAGCCGTACTCATCGCTCCCGCAAGCGTAATCATCATTTTGCCACCTTCATTGAGGTGCGCTATGTATCCATCTGCTGCATCTATGAGCGCTGCGGCGTTAAAATGCTTGTAATGGTGCTTAAGAAAGTTAGTAATTTGCATAAATCTATATTTTACTTGTTGGGAATATACTATTATTTATTTTTGTCAAGTAGACTATCGTTTGCATATTAACGATCGTAACCCAAGATGATAAGCATTTGCTCTACTGTCTGCTCATCTCGGTACAATCTGTCTACGATATTTCCTTTCTCATCACGGTCAATGATGATCTGCTTTGGTGATGGGATAAGGCAGTGTTTGATACCACCATAACCGCTGATCGCATCTTGATAGGCTCCCGTATGGAAAAAACCGAGATACAACGGCTCTTCGTCTTCCGGACTATAGGTAGGCAAGAAAATCTCTTGGTTCATATCCTCAGAGTTGTAATAATCTGAGTGATCGCAACTAATACCTCCTATTGAAACTCGGGAGTATTCGTTGTTCCATTTATTGACAGGGAGTAAAATAAATTTCTCGAATATCGACCATGCATCGGGGATCGTATTCATGAGACTATTATCGATAAGATACCAAAGTTCCGAGTCATTTTGCTGCTTTTGCTCGAGTACTGAAAAAACGATAGCACCACTTTCGCCAACCGTATATTTACCAAATTCAGTAAATATATCAGGCTCCTCGATGCCCTCTTCTTGACAGACTTCTTTGATATTTGTAACAAGCTCGTTGATCATGTACTTGTAATCATAATCAAAGGCTAGATTGTTACGTATCGGAAGACCACCACCTAGGTTGATAGAGTCAAGCGTAGGACAGAGTTTTTTCATCTCAGCAAAAATCTTGAGCGCTTTACGAAATTCTCCCCAGTAATACATATTGTCCCTGATACCTGAATCTACAAAGAAGTGAAGCATCTTGAGCTTAACTCTTTTTTTACGCGCCACTTTTGTCTTATAGAAATCTATAATCTCCGCGCTTCTGATACCTAGACGTGAAGTATAATAAGCAGATTGCGGCTCCTCGTTGATAGCCATTCGCAGACCTATAGTCAGATCGCCTTTGGTACGGCTGTATAATCTCTCTAGCTCCAGTTTGCTATCCATGATGGGAATCACATGCTGATAGCCATCGTCCATCAAAGCTATAATTTTGTTAAGATAATCGTCAGTTTTGTGCCCGTTATGGATAAGAATTGTTTTCTTATCAATCTTTCCTTTATCCGTAAGAATGCGAATAATGTCGATGTCAAAAGACGATGAAGTCTCTAAGTGAACGTTATGCTCTAGTGCTTCTTCGATCACATGCGAAAAGTGGCAACACTTCGTACAGTAGCAATAATAATAATCACCCTTATAATTATTGGCTTTCATGGCCTTATGAAACAAATTTTTAGCCTTTTTTATCTGATCACCGATGCGTGGCAGATACGTTAATCTAAACGGTGTCCCATATTTATCTATCAAGTATTTGAGCGAAATACCATGAAAAGTAAGGTTTTCTCTGTCTAAATCAAATCCTTCTTGTGGGAAGTAATATGTTTGGTTTATAAGCTGAAAATAGGTGTTCTTCATTTAATGCAATATAGGGCTACTTAGATATTCTTTGATTAATTGCACAAAGAAAATAGTTTTCGATGTATTATCAGGTAAAACGGGGTTAAAGTTTTGGGTTAACCCAAAGATAGATTTTCAAGAAAGGTCAACTTTTACGTAAAAAGCCACAACTCAGAACAAAAGGTCTTCATCAATTAAGTTTTATGTGCCCTCTTTTGCTTGTGTAATATGGTTTAAAGGGTCTATCTTTGCGACTTTTTAGCATATACCTTTATAAAAATGAGTCACTTAGACGAATTACATAAGCGAAAAACCTTCGGCATCGTATCTCACCCAGATGCAGGAAAGACAACCTTGACAGAAAAACTCTTGCTATTCGGAGGAGCGATCCAAGAAGCTGGCGCCGTCAAGTCCAATAAAATCAAGAAGCACGCGACCTCTGACTTCATGGAGATAGAAAAGCAGCGTGGTATCTCGGTCGCGACGTCAGTCATGGCATTTGAGTATAGAGATAAACAGATCAATATTCTTGATACACCTGGTCATAAGGATTTTGCTGAAGACACTTATCGTACACTTACAGCCGTAGATAGTGTGATCGTGGTCATCGACGTAGCCAAGGGAGTAGAAGAACAGACCGAAAAGCTGGTAAGTGTATGCCGCATGCGTAATACGCCGATTATCGTTTTTATCAATAAGCTAGACCGCGAGGGAAAAGATGCTTTTGATTTACTCGACGAAGTGGAGACCAAGCTCAATCTCAAAGTGACCCCTATGAGTTGGCCAGTAGGAATGGGACAACGATTCAAAGGTGTGTACTCGCTGTATGAAAAGAACCTTATCCTTTTCTCTGCCCACGGTAAGCAAGAAGAAGAAGATATCATCAAAATTTCGAATCTATCTGACCCACTATTGGACAAAAAGATAGATGCAGCACCTGCTAAAGAGCTTAGAAATGATATTGAAACCATCACCGCTGTTTACCCAGATTTCAATAGAGAAGACTATCTTTCTGGTGCGATTTGCCCAGTTTTTTTCGGAAGTGCGGTCAATAATTTTGGCGTTCGTGAGTTGTTAGACTGTTTTGTAGATATAGCACCTAATCCACTGCCAAGAGAAACTGAAGAGCGGATAGTAGATCCGGAAGAAACAAAGTTTACCGGTTTTGTTTTCAAGATCCACGCCAACATGGATCCCAAACATAGAGACCGTATCGCTTTCCTGCGGATATGTTCTGGAACTTTTGAGCGAAACACAAATTATTTTCATGTTCGTCAAGGTAAAAACATGAAATTTTCAAATCCGACAGCCTTTATGGCATCCAAAAAATCAGTCATCGACGAGGCGTTTCCTGGTGACATCGTAGGTCTTTATGACAGTGGCAACTTCAAGATAGGAGACTCCCTTACAACTGGTGAGTCATTGCATTTTAAAGGAGTTCCATCGTTTTCACCAGAGCAGTTTCGATTTGTCAATAATACAGATCCGATGAAAACAAAGCAACTCAACAAAGGTCTAGACCAACTCATGGACGAAGGAGTCGCTCAGTTGTTTACCAAAGAAGACAATGGACGAAAGATCATCGGAACAGTAGGAGCGCTGCAGTTTGATGTGATCCAATACAGACTTAAGCACGAATATAGTGCCAGTTGCGCATACGAACCTGTCAATCTCTATAAGGCTTGCTGGATAAGTTGCAATGATGCAGCTACATTAAAAGAGTTTATTTCCCGGCGCAAGAAAGATCTAGCGCGAGATACAGACGGAAAACTAGTTTTTCTAGCAGAGTCGTCATGGTCACTCAAGATGGTGCAAGAAAATCATCCAGAAGTTACTTTCCATTATACTAGTGAATTTTGATTTTATCAAATTAATATCGTCCATTACATAGTTGACCGTTGTAAAATCAGAGTGTATATGTGTATTGGGATACATTTTCAATAGCCAAAATTTGATTTTCGATACTTTATCACCTACTTTTGCATTTCAAACTTTAAAAAACAGTCCCAATAGATGAACTTACACGAGTACCAAGGTAAAGAAATGTTAGCCACTTACGGTGTAGCGATACAACGTGGCAAATTAGCACATACAGTAGAAGAAGCCGTTACTGCTTTTGAACAACTGAAGGCGGAGACTGGAACGGCATTTTGTGTTGTTAAAGCACAGATACACGCTGGTGGTCGCGGTAAAGGCGGTGGGGTAAAGCTGGCTAAAAACATGGATGATCTCAAACAATATGCTAGCAATATCCTAGGCATGATGCTTAAGACGCCACAGACACCGGGCGGGATGGAAGGATCAGGCAAGTTAGTTCGAAAAGTACTCATCGCTGAGGACTGTTATGCACCAGATTTTGATGCATGCAAAGAGTATTATGTATCCATGCTTATGGACCGTGAGAAAAAGCGCAACGTCATCATATATTCTACAGAAGGTGGTATGAATATCGAAGAAGTTGCTGAAAATACGCCACATTTAGTACATAAAGAGTATATCGATCCATTGATGGGATTGCTAGATTTTCAAAAGAGAAATATTGCCTTCAACTTAGGTCTAAGTGGCAATGCCTACAAAGAATTTATCAAATTTATCACTAATCTTTACAAAGCATTTATCGGTTCTGATGCATCACTTTTTGAGATTAATCCGTGTCTTAAAACTGCCGATGATCGCATAATAGCAGTAGATGCAAAAGTGAGTCTCGATGAGAATGCGCTCTTTCGTCATCCCGAACTAGAAGCGATGCGCGATACAGATGAAGAAGATCCAACAGAAGTAGAAGCTAAAGGCTATGGCCTCAACTACGTAAACCTTGAAGGAAACGTAGGGTGCATGGTCAATGGTGCTGGACTCGCTATGGCAACAATGGATATCATTAAGTTATCAGGTGGAAGTCCTGCCAACTTCCTAGATGTCGGAGGTACAGCTGATGCTGCCAGAGTAGAGCAGGCATTCAGACTCATCTTAAGAGACAATAATGTCAAAGCGATCTTGATCAATATATTCGGTGGGATCGTACGATGTGACCGTGTAGCACAAGGTGTCGTTGATGCTTATAAAAACATGGGAACCGTTCCAGTACCCATCATAGTACGTCTTCAAGGTACGAATGCTGATATAGCAAAAAAATTGATCGACGAGAGTGGTCTAGAAGTACATTCTGCGATCCAGTTGCAAGAAGCAGCAGATCTTGTTAAAAAGATGATAGCATAACATTTAGTTAAACCATAAAAAAGAAGAGCGACTTAATTTGATTTAGGTCGCTCTTTTTGTTTATAATGACTCTCTATTCAAAGGTTTATAGTAAAGTTATCGTTGTATTAAAGTGGTGTTAAAACAAGATATAGTGGATCGATAAAATAGATATAATAGTAGGTTTGTTTTATTAATCAATCTAAATTTTTAATTATCATGAGAACAACCCTATTTTTACTCGTTATTTCAATTTTTTTATCAAGTTGCAGTAGTTCAACAATGATTATCAGTGAACCACCTGGCGCAACGGTCTACATTAATAGCCAAAAGAAAGGTAAGACACCTTACAGGCATCGTGATACTAAAATAGTAGCATCAACATCTGATATTCTTTTAAAAAAAGATGGCTATAAAGATTTCTACGTATCTATAACAAAAGACGAAGCACTAGATGTCGGTGCTTTGATCGGGGGTATTTTTTTTACTATCCCTTTCTTATGGATAATGAAATACGAACCGATACATACTTACGAACTCGAACCTGCAGAGTCTAAATAAATGTAAAGAGCGACTTAATTTTGTATTAGGTCGCTCTTTTTGTTATTTCTTTTCCCATTACTAAGACGGTTATCCTTATTTCACTTATTCTGTAACCCCTCGCTTAGGATAGTTAAAGAATATAGATGTCAGGATAGGAACAAAAAATATTAAAACTGTCAAAACTGATATACCCATATCAGCAGCGTGGCTGCTTAGAAACTTTGAAAAACCAGATTCAGGGTAATAATGCTCAAATAACGAGACAGTAAGTTTGAGCCCTAATATACCGATAACAACAAATGCGCACGTCTCTAGAAATCTATATTTTTCCATCAATGTTACAAACCATTGCGCTATAAAACGCATCGCAAGTATACCAATAAAGACACCGATACAAACCAAGATAATATTAGGTGTAAATGCAACAGCGGCAAAGACATTGTCTATAGAAAAGGCCATATCCATAAGCTCAACTAAACATACGGTAGCCCAGAAATTGCCCATAGATCCGACGGTTATTCTATATACCCAGTTACTTTTCTTGTCTATTAAATCATCTTCCTTGGTTACTGTTTGTTTGCCCTTCCACCAGTCATAAACTAGATACAACAGATACAGACCACCTAGGGGTTTTAGCCACCATATCTTTATTAATACGGCAACGAATAACATCGCTAAGCCACGAAAAAAATATGCGCCCCAAATGCCATACTTAAGTGCCCTGCTTCTCTCCTTTTCTGGTAGATCCATGACCATCGTTGCCAGAACAGCTGCATTGTCAACTGAAAGGAGACTTTCTATGATAATTAGATTTCCTATAATTGCTAACGAAACGCCAGGATTGTTGATGATATCTTGCCACAGTACGTTAAAAGAATGAATGTACTCGCCCATGTTTAAATTTAATAAAAACTGAAAATAATTGAAATCGCTATCGGCGATCAAATGAAATGTCGGGCAAAAGTACTTAAAATACACAAAAGCCTATTCTTCTCAAGCTTTATAAAATATGAAATTTACCTTTATTTGACGAAATGCAATCTTTTCCAAGTATTCCTACAAAAATACGGCTTAGTCTTGATAACTAGTTTAGACCTCAAGGCGGCTAGGCTTAGAATATTTTACATAATTTTTGAGATTTGTATATTTCGCCATTACTTGACATAACTAGCACATAATATAGACCGTTTGGAACATCTGATAAATCAAGAGTCATGCCATTTGAATCATTTAAGGAACGCTTTAATACGACTATGCCTGAAATATCAAGTAATGTAATTGTACCTTTAAAATGACTTGTTGCCCCAAAATCAATCCTACATTCGTCAGTAGCGGGGTTAGGATAAATTAAAATTGATTTGCTAACTTCATTTGAATTTTCGCCTATTGAAACTGTTTTAAGGCCTAAATCTGATGCATTAAACAACATCAAACTTTTCGCTCGAGCATTTTCATCATACTGTGTCGCACCCAAAATGGGAAGTATAAAAGCACCTTCAGATATTGTTATTAATATTTTATCACCATCGACTTCTAAGATATTTTCTGCTTGGAAAGTTCTCGACGGGTCTACTGACGTCATTCGCATGAGTGTATCTTTTGCCCCCATTCTATTCGATGCGACTAATTCAAAAATGGGATTACCCTTATTCCAAAGAGTTCCTCCCCATACAAGTCTCTTAGCTTTGGGAAGATAATTGATAGAGCCCCAGTTATAGCCATCATTGAAGAAATCAACACGATAATAATCAATTATTTTTCCATCATAATTATATGCAACAACGGTTAATAATTCTTGAAGACTAGGCTCTGTTATCACTGTATAACCTGATACCACAAAATAGTCTTTCTTGAATTCATGAATGCTCATTCCATTGGTACGAAAAGGTATATTCTCAAGTTTCACACTTCCTAATTTATTAATATCCATATCATAATATATCAATTCTCTGTTCTGGATATTTGATGAATCTTGTTTTAAATA
>JANMMV010000340.1:0-2842 GCA_031373565.1 Saprospiraceae bacterium | reverse complement strand
TAACTTATCAGCAGAGGACTTTGAACTTTCTACTACTTTTTGGCATCAAAAAGAATATAAAAAAGGAGAATATTACAACCAACACAAATCTGTTTGTAAATATTTAGGATTTATAACTACTGGTGTTTTTCGTTCCTACATTATTGACAACAAGACAAGCGAAGAAAAAAATGTTTTTCTGTACTCAAAAAACCAATTTGTTGTAACATTCAAGAGTTTTATAAACCAAATTCCTTGCGACTATCACACACAAGCAATGACAGATGCTTCGGTAATTTATATCAACATTACTGACTTACTTTCCCTTTACAAACAATCACATAAATGGGAAACATTTGGACGACTTTTAGCACAAGAAGCCTTTAATGTAGCCATTGCAAGAACAGAAAGTTTCGTTTTTCAAACACCCGAAGAACGTTATTTAGATTTAATAAAGTATCATCCAGACATCTTCAATAATATTCCGTTGTATCATATTTCATCGTATTTGGGTATCCAAGGACCTTCTTTAAGTCGTATTAGAAAAAGAATTTCGGGCAAATGATACGATTTTAACCTGGGTTAAAATTTAAGTGAAAAAGAAGTTGGACTTTTGCAGTATGAAAACAAAAAGCAAATTTCTATTCACCGTTTTGTTGTGCTTGACACTACAAACAAATTCTTTTTCACAAAATTTAAACAATAAAAAAATGACAGCATCAAAAACAATTGTGTTCATACACGGACTATTTGTAAACCCAGATAGTTGGGCTGATTGGAAAACCTATTTTGAAGCAGAAGGCTATAAATGCTATACGCCAGCAAATCCACATCACGAAGGAAATCCAACGAATTTAAGAAAACAAATCAATCCTGATTTGGCAAAAGTAAATTTTGAAGATGTGGTAAACAACATTATAAAGTTGATTGACACTTTACCCGAAAAGCCAATTGTTATTGGTCATTCGTTAGCAGGTTTGGTAGTCCAAAAATTAGTTTCAATGGACAAAGTCGCAGTAGGAATTTGTATTGACGGAGCAGCACCACAAGGAATCATCACTACAAAATGGAGTTTTTGGAAAGTTAATGGTGGTGTTGTAAACCCATTCAAAGGAAATTCAGTTTTTGAACCAAATAAAAAATGGTTTCACTATGCCTTTTGCAACACAATGACAAGAGAAGAATCCGACATTGTATTTGACAAGTATGTAGTTCCCGAAAGCAGAAACATTCCGAGAGGAACTCTAAAAAGTTTTGCGAAAATTGACTTTAAGAAACCACATCAACCTTTACTCCTTATTGCAGGAGAGAAAGACCATTGTGTGCCTGCATCATTGAACCTGAAAAATTTTAAAGCATATAAAGACACGACAAGTATCAGAGAATTTAAAGAGTTCAAAGGACGTGGACACTTTATTTGCGGAGAACCAAACTGGCAAGAAGTAGCAGACTATATTTTAAACTGGTTGAAACAATAGAAAAAAAACGGCACATAACACGGGTTTGGCAAAAGTGGCGGTTCAGTGCTCCGCAGACACATTTGTGGTTAATCAAAAATTGGTTCTCCGCATCAACATTTGTGGTAAAAATCGCCACCTTCGCCAAGCCCGAAACCGTTACCAGTAATGCGTGTGCTCTGAATCAAAGACAAACGAAAGTTTGAAATTGAATGTTGTGAATAAGATGATGGTAGGTCCATCGTTATCGTTTTACAGGAAATGATAACAAACCGCCCCTCGGTGCTAAACGGGTAACTGTGAGGTGTTGAACGGAAAGGGGAAAAGGCACAGTTGAATGTGTCAGGTATGAATAGAAAAGATTAATGTACAATGAACCTCTTATGAAATGTCGAGAAAACGCACTATCTGTCAAAACTATTGGAGGGTTACGCAATAGGAGGAGTATAGCGGGCGACCTGATTTACTGGCTATGCGGCAGACGTCACGAAGGAGGAATGATTTCTATTTAGGCTTATTTATGGAACAGAGGAAGTCGGATACAGATGGAAAAGGAAATGCACAAGCAGGACAATCGCCTGCAAGGCAGAATACTGATGCTGTGTACGATGGCGGACTCAGTCGTAGTAGTGATGAAACTTCTGTAATGGGAGCGGAGCGAAGGGCTGAGGTTGTACAGTTGGAGTTAGATTTAGCAACCTTGGGAAACTTGGGGATGAATTCATCAACTCACACAAAAGAAATACCAATTACCAAACAAATGGTTTGGGATGCTTTCAAGAAAGTACGGAGCAACAAAGGTTCAGCCGGAATAGACAATCAAACCTTAGCGGATTATGAATTAAAGCTAAAAGCGAATTTGTATAAGCTATGGAATAGAATGAGTTCAGGCAGTTACTTTCCAGTTGCAGTGAAAGAAGTAAGCATACCAAAAGCGGACGGAAAGGAACGCAAGTTAGGCATTCCCACAGTAAGTGACAGAATAGCTCAAGAGGTCATCAAGAGTTATTTAGAACCACGCTTAGAGGAAGTATTTTCAAAACATTCTTACGGTTATAGACCATTGAAAAATAGCCATCAAGCAATATCAGAAGTTAGAGATAACGTTCAGAAATATGCTTGGGTAATTGATATGGATATAAGCAGTTTTTTTGATAACATGTCGCATGAAAAAGTGTTGTTAGCTTTAGAAAGACACGTGGACGAGAAATGGGTTTTAATGTATGCGAAAAGATGGCTAACTGCGCCAATGATGGACAAGAATGGAAACGTAACCAATAGGGAAAAAGGTACACCGCAAGGAGGTGTAATTAGCCCATTGTTAGCCAATCTATTTTTACATTATACTTTTGATAAATGGTTTGGACAACATTATCCTGATTTAAGTTTTGTTAGATATGCAGACG
>JANMMV010000298.1:0-2511 GCA_031373565.1 Saprospiraceae bacterium | reverse complement strand
GGCTACATAACGCTGCGGCGTCACAAGTCCTGCGGGATAAAATCTCCGAGCAATGTCAACCATTTTGTCATATTTCCATTCGAATAAAGTCCAATGCGTAAACTGGGTTTAATATTCCTATCTATGGCTAGAGCCATCTTGTCCCAACAGCGCAGTAAATGCCATTTCTAATTTTTCCTCAGTGCATTTCATTCCTTGGGTTCAATGTTTATTGTCCAGGAAATTGCTTTTAATCTTTCTTGAATCATTTTTAATGTTTCCAAAACGGCTTCTTCTTTGGGTAATTCTCCATACACCAAATTTTTAAAGTCTCCGTTATAAATTGTTTTCAACTCATTCCATACATTTTCCAAGTCTTTAAAAATTAGCGCTTCATTAGGATGATGGATTAGCCATTGATTATTGTTTTTAAAACTTGCAACATCATCATTGGCTACCTTTAAAAGCATTTCAGCAAAAGTCGTTGATTGTAAGAATTTTAAGAACTCATCTTGCTTAAGTAGCTGGTGTAAATCGTAAGTGTGTCTTATCTTTTTCTTTAAATCATCCATTGGATTTTCGCCATAAGAAAAACGAACCAAACTCATTATTTTTTCGCAAATGGTTCTTACAGGTTCTAATGCCAGTAAGTCAAAAGGAAGTAGTCCGTTTTCTTTAGCAATATCAGATTGTTTATTATCCAACATCATTTGACCAACAAATGAGATAATGCTTCTGGTGGTGAATGGTTCATAATATCCCAACCAAGTTGCTTCTACAACAATTGCATCTCGTACTTGTCCGTAATCGTCCTTAAATTCTTTGTTGTAAGAATGTGCCGTTTTTCGGTTCATTCCCATTTTCTGTGTAAGTCCGTCTATATATACCTCAGGCAAAACGGAATTTACAACATCACTTATTGTTCTTATTTTTGTTGTTAATCTGTTGTTTGATTCGCCCTCTCGCCTCAATACTACCAAATCAATGTCTTCTGAAAAGCGTTCTATCATATTGTAACACTTAGATAGTGCCGTTCCGCCTTTAAATACCGTGTCCTTACCGATGTCATTATTGAAAATTGTAAACAAAGCACAGGTAACCCAATAGTCTTTTTCTACATAAACGGCAGGGATTTTCATTTGTTGAGCTGTAACTCTAATGTAGTTTACAAAAAGTTCTTTGTTTTGATGTAATTTCATACGATGTACCAGTTTTTTAGGGTTGGTAAATCTGTTTCTTTCAAACCCAATTCAAATGTGGTAATCGGATTTAGGCTTTCTTTTAATTTTTGAGTGTTTCTGTTTTCATCAATATTTTGCAACATAGCACCCAATAATGCTCTAACCCTTGGTGGATACAGAATGGCATATTTTATTAATTCCTCTACTTTTTTATCATCAAATGATTCTAGTTTCTTGCTTAACATTTTAACTGCAATTGCCGCAGTGCAATCAGGTATTCTTTTAATATCTTTTATAGCATCTAAAAATCCCAATAACTGATAATTTTCTTCCGTTACTTCAGCATAGCTTTTTACTGATTTTGCTATAATTGCCCCTTTGTCAATATTTATTCTTTTGTTACTTGCTATTTTGATTCTAAATGCCATTTGGGTAGTTAGATTCATTTGATTATACAGCGATTCTCCAGTGATATAGGCAATCCTTTTTCCGTTTTTAAATAAATAGGGTTTTAACTGTTCGCTATCGTCTGGTTGCAAATCGCCAAATACTGTTTTAATGGGTTTGTAAAAAATACCTTTCGACATTTTTTTTATTAATCCTTTGGCTTGCATTCGCTCCAAGGCTTTGGCAGCAGTTTGATAATCATCTTTGCCAATAGGTAAATCGGCATATCCGAAGGTTTTGTCCTCGGGTAGCGTGGTGATGGTTTTGCGTATTTGTTCTGCTACTGTCATTCTACAAAGATAGTTATTTTGTCCTATTTGTCAAGTTTTTGTTGTAAAAAACTTGACATTTGTAGAGAATTCACGTTAACCATTAACAATTGACCATTAACTGATACGGTGTTTTTCTTGTCTAATGACTGCATACCCAACAATGGCAAACTAGCATCTACTCGTCGGTACACCAATTCGGCAGCTGTTTGCTCACTAATAGCCCAAAGCAACTTATTCTGTACTATTTTAAAAAAATCAATTGTTTTTTCGTCCTTTGGTTCGTAGTCAATGCTGGTGGTGTATATGTCCTTTATTTTCTGATAGAAGAACCTTTCAGAAAGGCGTATTTCGCGAATGCGTTCTTGCAATTCATTGAAATAGTTCATTGAAGTGCCCGACTTGAATCGGTCATCATTCAGTGTAAATCCTTTGATGATATATTCTTTGAGCGTTTGGGTTGCCCAAATCCTAAACTGTGTGCCTTGACCCGATTTTACTCTATAACCAACCGAAATGATCACATCCAAATTGTAATGCTCCAACTCTCTTTCTACCTCACGGTTGCCTTCCAACTGAACTGTTCGGAATCTCCGAACAGTTGAAATAGGTTCCAATTCGCCTTCTTCAAATAC
>JANMMV010000295.1:0-3516 GCA_031373565.1 Saprospiraceae bacterium | reverse complement strand
CATTTAACCATTTTTGAAATGGTGCCTCATTTGTAAAAATGGTTCTGAAATAAGAAGCAATGGCATTTGAAGCCGTTTGTAGGGTATATCTTTGTGATACTGGTACATCGTAAAAAGCCCTATCAAACATGGGTGTATAACCAAGCTTATCCAGCAACGGCTTATCAATAACCTGTCTATGCACCACCAGAGCCCTTGTGATAGCAGCTTCCAATCCTTCTCTTCCTTCAAAGTTTATAGAGGTCAAGGTATCAGCTTTACCCCACGCATTTTGTGTTCCTTCGTTCATACCAAAGGAGCCAAAAGCACCATTCCATAGTGCATTTCTAACATAAGCTAGGTTGATGACAGGGAGTGGCCTAGCACCTTGTGCATCCACTTCAGTGCCAGTATATAATTGACTAATCGTTCTATTCTCACCATGGGTACCAAACCCGACAGCACCATCTGCAATACCTTGAAATCTACCCGCAGTAAAGCCGATTTCAGGCACATGACATGTACTGCACGAATAGGTAGCCTTCAAATCCGACTTTTTACCTGCTATGCCTATACCGGTTTCAAAAAATAACATATTTCCTAAATCTACTTTAGCATCAGTTATAAGATTTTTAGGGTCTTGGTTAGGAATAGCACCATAGTCCGCACTTGAAGGCATCTTATAAAAATCAACGTCCCCCGTTAAGCTTTTGCTTTTAAGCAAATCAATCAAATTCATATCAAGCGTGCCTTCATTCTGTTCGTGAGCACAGCTAAAGGTGATGATTACTACTAATAACAGTAAAAAATATTTGAACATAACAAGAAGATTAAATAGAATAATTTTGCAAAAATATATAGATAAATTTACTAAAAATGTGACGAAAATCACATTCTAGCACATTCTTGTACTTTAATACTTTCAGTAAAAATTCATATTACATTAAAAATATTTGTAGAAGATTGATAAGGAACCTATTATCAGGATAATGTTATAATTTTATGTAATATATAAGTAACAACAATAATATTTTCCTTTGGAATAACTTAATCAATATGAGCACTTTGGGTTCTCAGCTTAAACAAGAAATTTCATACAGTAGCATCAAAAAGGCCTTTTTTGTCAATAACCAATATTTTTTTTCCATTTAATAATATGATACTAGCATTCTTTAATTGGTATAACGCCCTTGTAGCGGACTCACGGGTCGTACCCACCATTTCAGCCAATTCTTCTCTTGAGATACGAACATTTAGCGTTTGTAAATCTTTTTCAAATCCATAGTTTTCTAATAAAAACAGTAAACTACCTGCTACTCGACATAAGACGGATTGCTGGGCTGTTGACGTAATTTTTCTTTCAGCTTCCTTTAATTCAGCGGCCAGTATTTGCGCAAATTTATGAATAAACTTACCGTTATTTTCTGATATACTATTAAATTGATTCTTAGGAAAAAAACAAAGTTTTGTATCTTCCATGGCGTAAGCAGAGCAAGAATACTCATCATCACCAAAGATAGCTCGATGCCCTAATACATCTCCACCTTTTAGCATACGAACAATTTGATTCTTCCCATCTAGTCCTGTTTGTGTAATTTTTATTTTCCCATATTCAATACAAAAAAGTCCTTTGGGAAATGATCCCTCATTAAAAACTACACTACCTTTTGAACATACCATAACACTTTTGATGGCGTCAAGTTTATCCAATGTCACTGCATCAAGTTCATTAAAAACGGAAACTTTATTTTGATGGCAGAGCTTACAACAATTCGAATTACATGAATGACTTTCAAACATTATTTTGGCTTTTTCACAATATTGGTAAGGGTCGCAACACGTTTTATAAAAATAACAAATGCAATTTAATCTATGCATTTTTCTATTATGTCACAATGCCTAATGTAAAAGTAAACCATTTTTGCCACATATTTTCAAATTTAGGTTAGAAATATGCTTGTGCTATTAGTTAATACAATAAATATTCTTGTGAATCGTCAGAAGGCCAAATATGCTGCTCTTCATATCTAAGCTGGCTTAACAAAATCAAAAACCCCCATAATACACCTGAAAACAAGGAAGTTGCAAGTCTTTACGCCAAAGATCAACTACTTGATTGCGGTCGTCTAATACAAGTGCAACTTTGTAGTTCCCTTCGATATGCGTTTCGAAAATTTCGCGTTTTACGATCGCATCTTTCCTGTGATCTCCTGCTGGGCGCATAAATAAATGACCAAAAGAAATTTCATATTTCTCTAGCCAAGCTAGCGTCTGATGCTGGTAAACATCTTCTCTCCCAGATGCTAGCATGATTTTATATCCGAGATCGTAATAATGCCTTACCATATTAACGACAGGAATATTAGGCAAATCAGACGCACATGTTGATGCATCAGAAAGACTTCGTCCATTCATCAATGCAAGCGTACCGTCCAAATCACAGATGATGGATTTGGGAAGGGAAGGATCGTGGGGGCGATAAGTGGGCTGTTTTTTGCTGCTAAATTGATTAGCGGATTTATCCTTCTTTACATGTTGTCGGTGAATTCTTAAATATACTCGTACAACTCAATTTTGAACTAGAACGGGAGATTCTAGGTTTTGGTGAAAGCATGGAAGTGATCAGCCCTCCAAAATTAAGAAACAAAATCATGCAAAGAATCGCAAATCAGGTGGATCGGTACAAAAAAGTTGAAATCTAGTTGTATTAATTTGCGCTTACATCTTAATCGTACTCCACCACATCATCTATCTGATATGCTTTTCCTACGGGTATAATTTTGATATCTCGGTGGTAGGTGGCGTTCATCTCTGGATCGCTGATGACTACTTCAAATACTTTATTGCTTCCACCTGATTTTGGCTTGCATTTCGTGACTTTGACCTTACCATTGTCCTGCCCAGATATAAGAAATGCCGTTCCTATGCCAGCATGGTTTACATCATATTTTGAAGCCCATTTTTTATTAAATGCTTCTTCATCCATACCACCATCGTATCCTACTCCCGTTGCATCAGACTTGTATTCATTGTATGTAGGAGTACAGATGTCTTCCATTGCGTAGCCGTTTTCGTTAAGATTACTTTCGATCACTTCGGTCAGCCAGCGGACAGCATCATCAATATCGATAGAATCAGGTGCGACAGGGGTCGTTTCCGTTTCTAATGCGATAGTATCCTGCTTTGCAATTATTGGAGTGGCTGTTTCAGTCTTATTTTGACAAGCAAAAAAAGGAATAACTGCTAATAAAAGTATAAGTTTTAAGTTCATCGGGGTTATATTTTATGTTTAAATATAAATCTTATGCGTAATACTTTAAAGTATGTTAAGAATTACTGTTCCGGAACTAACTAAACTAAACAAATTAAGACTATTACTTTCTCTTTTAAACTTCTTTCTATTACTACTCTTATTTCTTTTACTTCTCTTACTTTTACTTTTACTTCTCTAATGATATCCTCTGATATTGTGAGATATATATTGCGCGATATACATAAAGACTATATAACATTTATGACTACAATACTAGTACCTGT